>CAYGWT010000240.1:0-6444 GCA_964353625.1 uncultured Candidatus Bathyarchaeia archaeon
ATTTCTTCCCGCGTCGTGAGGCCATGCAGTACCAAGTCCTTGTCTTCAACATCGCGCATGCTAAGGTGCGAGTAGACGCCGACCATGTAGGGGTGCCGCCAACCGAATAGTTGCATCATCTCCCGATCCGTGAAGAGGCGGCTATCCTCAGTTGCGCGTGTATGTCTGAATTGGTGAGGATGAATCATGTGACCTAGTATTCGCTTGCTCATGTTTCGGATATGTCGATAGATCTCCGCATCGTTGAGTGGTGCCCCCGTTTGTGTGTAGAGGAGGCTCGCATCGGGGGTTCCCTTGTTAGGGTGGTCGTTCAGGTGCCCTCGCAGATCTGGAACAGACGTGTAGACGCGTCTGCGTCGCGTGCCGCTTTTGCCTTGAAGATGGAGAATAGCGCCATACTCATCAAACTGCACATCCTTGACGTGTAAGGCTGCAAGTTCTCCACGACGCGCACCCGTCTCATAGAAGAGCTCTACAATCAAACGATCCTGACGTGTAGGAGCCTCACGAATCAGCTTCTCTACATCCTTAGCGTCGATTGTTTTGATGCACTCTGCCGGGTCACTTTGATGTGGAACCTCTATCTGCTCCGCAAGCTCCTTGCGACCAAGATGCCTCAACGCCATCTTCACGACAACAACAGTCAAACGGTAGTAGCGTGGCCGGCACGTCTTCTGCATCCTATTCAACGCAGAGAGGAGTTCTTCTTGACTACAAGAGACCAAGTCAACATGACGAAGACGCCAGAAGCGCTCAAGAAGTTGCTCGTAGGTTTCAACGGTCCTTGGACGCGCACCCCTACGACGAGCCGCATCCAGAAAAACCTCAACCCACGCGGGAGCCTTAGACACCATAACCCCACGCAGGCCACTGGAGATATGTAAGCATTGGCGCACGCGTATTTTAGGTTCGCAGACCCGCTTGTTGCGTGAAGTTATGGTTAGGGATACTTTCTCGGCGTTTTACGGGTGGATTCGAGGACTGCTTCTAGGCTTTGCTGCATTGCGGATGCAGGAACTTGGGCGAATCCGAGAAGGGTTGTCCTGCCACGCATGCCTTCTCCGGACTTTTGGGCAGAGATAACTCCGATGGAGCTGAGTGCGCGGACGTACTTCCATAGTTGTGTGTGCTGGCGGGGTTCCTCGTTGAACTCGTCGCAGGAGGCTTGGTATTGACGTTCAACGTCTCCCATGCTGATGTAGGCCGTGTCTCTTTCTATGAGTAGTCTGGAGAGAGCGAGCAGAAAGAGTTTCTCATGAATTGAGAGGGCAGCTATGTAGTCGGTTCTCATGTCTGGATAGACGCTTGCAATCGCCTTTCTGACGTATTCGGCGGAGACTATGCGGGAACTTTCCGAGTCCGCGTACTTTCCTGATCTCCAGAGTAGTTCAATGGCGTAGCGGGCGTTGCCGTCTGAGCCGGCCACATCTGCCAAGAAAGAGATAGTTGTTTCAGACATGACGCCTTCTTTGAAAGCAAGTCCGACACGGTCAGAGATGATTGCTTCGAGTTGGTTCGGGGCGTATTTCTCAAGCCTTACGAAGTTGCGTTGCAGTGTTCCGCTGGTGCTTGCGTCCAGTTTGTTAAGGTATTCGGGGTCCCTGAGGATGCAGATGAGTGAGAGGCGCATGGGCGCGCCTGGCCGTTCTTCCTGTATTCTCGTTAGAGTGTAGATTGGCGTGGATCCTTCTGTCTGAATTAGGCTTTCAAGCTCGTCAAGGGCCAAGATCAGGTGGGCGTTCTGATCGTCGAGCATATCCATTAGAACTTGGAGGAGTTCTTCTGGTGCGAAGCCACGTTTCGGAAAGTCAGGCGACAGTTTCTCAATGGTACGTTTCATTATCAGGAAGAGGCTGCCTTTGTTTTCTCTGCAATTCACGTGAATGTAGTGTAGGTTCACTTTGCGATTCTTTGCGGCTTTTGTGATGTCGAGGCCGAAACGTTGGCATAGGACGGTCTTGCCGGTTCCCACGGCGCCTGTTATCAGTATGCGTTGGCTCATTGAAGCAGGTCTTTCGAGGGCAAACCTGAAGAGTTGTACAAGGAAACTTAGTTTGTCTTCTCGATGAGGTAGATGAGCTGGCACATACTCGAGTGATAGGGGCCCTTCGTCGCGGAAAACCGTTGGTCTCGCTAGTACTTCCTTCACAATGTCTGAAGGCAACTCTTCAAGGACCCCTACGCTCTTCATGGCTTAACGTGACCTGCTCGATCTTATCTGTTGTGCATGCGGATTCGATAAAAACGTGAGAGCCAAGTGAAACTGAGGATCGATGGAGACTACCTGAACGGTGCTCGCGATTCGTCGAGAACTTTGTAGAGTTCGTCGCGAGCTGGTGGCTCAAGCTTCTCTCGGGTTCCATCGCGCTTGACGAAGATTCTACCTTTCTCTGGCTTCGTAAGCTCTCCGATCACAGATGCAGCGATGCCACTTCTCTGCAGCGACTTGGTGATTCGATCGGCGTTACCTGGTCTTGCTGCAATCAGAAGCGATCCCGAACTCAGCATCCGTAGCGGGTCAAGCCCTAGCACATTACACACGGACTCGGTTTCGGGAGCCACAGCGATCATTGACTCTTCCACTACCATACCGGTTCTTGAGGCTTCCCCGATTTCCCACAGGCCACAGATGATACCTCCCTCCGTTGGGTCGTGCATGGCGTGAACACCACCCATTTTCATGGCGATCATCGCGTCTCTAACTATGCTGATTCGCCTTGAGAACGCCTTCGCGGACTGAAGGACATTGTCCCCAAGCGAGCGCGTTAGCCTTTCGTGAACGTCGTAGGCTAGAATTGCTGTGCCTTCGAGGCCGATCGTCTTCGTCAGTATGACTTTATCGCCCGGCTTGGCACCGGCGGTTGAAATGTACCTGCCAGATGTGACCTCACCGATCATCGACCCCACTACTATTGGTCGATGCAGGCCAGGTGTTATCTCCGAGTGACCGCCTGCAACAGTGACTGATATTTCGCGTGCGGCCTCGTCCACCTGAGTCATGATCTGCTCAAGAACGTCTGTGCCTGACCCTTCAGGTAACAAAAGACAACATAAGAACCAGACCGGCTTTCCTCCACGTGTTGCGACGTCATTGGCGTTGACGTGAACTGATAGCCAACCGACATTTTCCTGCGCACCCGTTATAGGGTCAGTGGTCAGTACCAGTAGTTTTCCTCGTGTACGGACTATCGCCGCGTCCTCCCCCAAGGCCGGACCGAGCAACAACCCGCGATTATGCGCTCCGGTGCGCCTAAAGACGATCTGAGAGAGGAAACTCGGAGGAATTTTTCCAGTCAAGAAAGCTTCGTCGACCATTGTCTTTCTCTCCGCCGTCGCCGCGCAGCCTGCCTGACGTGAAGACTCCAACCAATATCACAGTTCCTGTCAGGAACGGAACCTCCTCGGGCAAAGCTAGATGCGGGCTCGCGCACTCAAGATCGATTTCATTGAATCAAATGGGCCAGAGTCGTCATCGCCCGCAAGTATGTGGATTGAAGAAGCAGGATTTCCGTCTTGCGTTTCGTAACAGGCGATTATGCTGGCATTGGTCTAGGAAGTGGGCTAACCAGGGTCAACTTGATATGCCGATTCCGATGAAATGACTTTCCGAACAGGTGAAATAGAGACGGGCTGGTCACCAATCAAGGGCGGCAGGATCTGGGGCCACCTTTCCACTGAAGTTGTCCGTGCAGGCCACTGTATGATGTGCGGCGCCTGTGTGGCTTCGTGCCCGGTGAATGTACTTTACGTGGGCCTGCATGAGGAGCCAGTGATTGTGGGGCCATGTGCCGCATGTCAAGTCTGTTACTACAGTTGCCCAAGACTTGAGCTGCCGATAGATGATATTGAACATCTAATTCACGGCAGGACCAGGTCCCTTGAAGAAGAGACGCTGGGAATCCACAGAGCAATCCATTCGGCCCACGCCGTTGAGGATAAGTTCCGGCAATCAGGTCAAGACGGAGGCACATCCATCGCACTTCTCGCGCACGCGCTAGACGTAGGACTCATCGATTGCTTCGTGACAATGGACTTCGCCAAGTCGAACTCTGCTTTTGTGCTTGGCAACGGAATACCGATGAAGACCGTGCCCCGGATCGGCTCTACTGTCAACGATATTATCGGTACGGCAGGTTCGAAATACACTCATGGCGGCGTTCTAGGAGGACTGTCGGATGCAGCAGCGTCGTTCCCGAACGGCAGAATCGGCTTGGTTGCTCTCCCTTGTGAATTGCAGGGGCTCTGGAGAATGCATACGTCACTCCAGGCAACTTACAAGTTCGGCGGTTCAGGCATAACCGGAGGCCGACCAGCCCTCACTATCGGACTATTCTGCTCGAATGTCTACTACCATGACAAGCTCGTAAACGAATTCATTCAACAAAAACATGCCATTGACCCCGCAAAGGTTACGAAGACCGTGATAAAGTGCGGGAAGTTCAAGGTCTACGTTGGAACCGAGGTCGTCATTGAAGTCTCCCTGAAGGAGCTGGAGAGTTACATGAGTGGCCCATGCAAGTACTGCATTGACTATACTGCTGAGCTCGCTGACATTTCCATCGGTGCGATCGGATCCAAAGATGGATGGAACACCGTGATAGTCCGAACAGCAGTAGGCGAACGCCTGTTTGAAAGTGCCAAGAAGGCAAATGTTATCGAAGCAAGCCCAGTGGACAGAAGCAGACCAGATTTTGCACCGCTAATCAGACTCGCCACTAAGAAGAAACTCCAGAACAATGCCTACTACATTCGCAGAAACCTGGATAATGGCAGGTCGGAGTGGCTCAAGCAGAACAGGTAGCGATATTTCACATACACTTTGCAAATACCTTCAGGGAGAGCGGGGCACCCAAGATTTCAGGTACGAGCCTCACACACATGTGAAATGGAAACATCGCGTCATTAAGCTGCAAATGAGCAAGCAGTAACCGCCTAGATTTCTACTTCATTTCACCATGACCAGGAGGTGAGAAAACGTGGACCACATAACCTTCGTTCCGCTAGCGTTCGAGAGTCTCGGAGTTCGGTCGATGTGCACTTTTGTCGAAACTAACGATGCAAAAATCCTCATTGACCCTGGAGCGGCATTGGGACCTCGTTTTCGCCTGCTCCCGCATCCTGAAGAGTACAACGCTCTGAGGGATTCGCGTCAGAGAATCCGCAAATATGCAGGGATTGCGGACCTCCTAGTCGTATCTCATTACCATCACGACCACTTCACACCCAACTTCACTGACACCACATGGCTGGCCAGCAGCTTGCGTGAGGCCCAGCACATCTATCGAAACAAGACGCTGCTCGTGAAGGATGCGAGGTCTTCAACAAACGTCAGCCAGAGAAGACGAGGATGGATTTTCCAAAGCTTCTGCAGGAAGATCAATGCTGAAACAATCGCTGCAGATGGTAGAAGCTTTGAGTATGGCGATACAAGAGTGAGATTCTCGGTCGCGCTTCCTCATGGTGAGGATTCAACGGAGCTTGGCTCCTTGCTTGCTACGGTGATAGAATCGCGCGATGAAAAACTCATTCATGCATCGGATATTCAAGGGCCAATCTCGGAGAAGGCACTTCAATTCATTCTCGCCGAACGACCTTCAGCGATCATCATAGGGGGTCCACCCACCTACCTCTCTGGCGTGAAGGTCTCAGAAGATTCCATAAGGAGAGGCATGAGCAACCTTGCAACAGTCGCCAAGAAAGTGCCAGTGGTCATTGTCGATCATCATCTGTTGAGAGCCCAGGACTCTCTCCGAGAACTGTCCGCGATTTCCGACGAGATCAAGCCGCTTGGTGGCTCAATCATGACCGCGGCCGAATGCATTGGCGAAAAGCCTAGGCTACTTGAGGCGAATCGTGGAAGCCTCTATCAGGAGAAACCGCCCTCTCGACAATTCATGAAGTGGACCAAGATGAACAAGGAGAAACAGTGCCTCGTCAGGCCTCCGATCGAACAAAGAGAAGGAAAAAAGGGGTAGCGTTTCAGAGTTACATTAGGCTCCGATGAGCTTGTCCGCGACTCTGAACGTTTTTCCGCACTGTGGACATGCGAAGTGCTTTACATGCAAAGCAGGGCCTCTGCCGTCTCTGGGCTGCATGTTCCATTCTTTCATTGGCTGCTGGATGTCGATTCCGCATCTTGCACATTTTGTCACGTTATTCACCTGATTGTAGATCGGCGACATGGTCTGCCTCCAGCCCGTAGGGCTGATTGAAGGGTGCCCATGCCACCGTCTATTCACGGTACCATGAGCGAAAGTATATGAATGTTCCGTAGATGGTACATTCACGTGTCGACCATGCTCGAGACACGCCCTCAAAGGAGGGATGTCTTTGCTTGGTTAAGCACGAGCGAAACGACCCCATGGACTGACCCTCAACCTTTTGCCAACTCAGCCTACGGTTTGCCCACGCGAGATAGACTGATATCCACGCCATTTTGAGAAC
>CAYGWT010000241.1:0-22810 GCA_964353625.1 uncultured Candidatus Bathyarchaeia archaeon
CAGTCTACGTGCCCCAGCAATGCTACACGGCTGAGCAATGTCTAGCTCCCCAGCCTCCAGAGGTCTTCTATCAGCCTCCGCCGCAGTACTACTGTTGCCAGCCTCCTGCCCAGATGTATGCCTATCAGCCTCCGGCTCAGGTCTATCAGCCTCCGCCGCAGTACTACTTCCAGCAGGCTCCGGCCCAGACATATGCCTATCGGCCTCCGGCCGTTAGGGTGGGTGAATGTGGCGGATATTACGGATACGGCGGATATTACGGATTCTAGTGAACGCTCTATCTCTAGGCTTCTTTGCGCACGGCTTTCACGAGCGCTGGGACAGTCTCCCCCTTTTATTTTGGGTTCCAGATCCTAGGTTGCAGCTGGGACTAGACCTCCACGAACAGAGCACCTGTCCCAAGCTCTTCGTCTGCATCTCTTCCTTCAGCCTAGGGAAAGACCGTTGGATAGAAGGAGAACGCCATGGGGCCTCGATCCGGCTCACAAAGACATGTGGTGACCATGCGTTCTCGTGATCTTAGGCGTCCTCTTCGAGAAACGCACTTCACCCAAGTCACGTTCGGTCTTCAGTCATTCAACATGAACGAACTAGCATGAATGTAATGAGTCTCAAGCGCATTCATGGAATCGTGAAGTACATTCTCCTGTTGCTCTTACCTTTGTTCTCGAATTTCAGTGGCTCTATTTTCCCTACTTCGCCCAGGTTCTTTACGTGCACTCCGCCGTCGGCTTGTAGATCGTATCCTTCGATCTCAACTATTCTCAGGTCTTTCACGTCTGGCGGCATGATGCCGGCGAGTTTGGTTATGCCAGGTATCTTGAGCGCTTCCTCGCGTTTCATGAAATACGTCCTCACAGGTGGATTCCTGGAAACTGCTTCATTTGCTTGGATGCAGTAGATGAGCATCTTCTCTCTGTCAAAATCGTCCAGGCTGAAGTCTATCCGTGACTTGTCTGGCTCTATCTGGTTTCCTGTGATGAGTGCGCCAGTCTCTTTGTGAAAGATAGCGCTGAGCAGGTGAGCTGAAGTATGCATCCTCATTATTCTGCATCTTCTATCCCAGTCTAGGACGCCGTGAACTGAACTTTCGGCAGCAGGTGCGTTCGCAGTTTCTAAGACATGTGTGATTGTGTCTTCGCTTAACTTGGTCGTGTCGACAACCTTCATTCCGTTCAATGTTCCAATATCTCCGACAAGGCCTCCGCCACGGGGGTTGAATGCAGTTCGATCCAGCACGACGTTATTGCCATCAATAGAACTGACTATGGCATCAAACTCTCTGATGTATGCGTCTTCCCAAAACAACTTCCGCGTCATGATACAGACGGAAAGTAGGCCGGTCGACTACAGGAAAAAGGTTTGCGCCTGTGCGCATGTGAGATACACGTAGAATAGAGTTGTCTAGAGCTGCAGGATATTGGCTAGACCTACTGAGCTGGCAGAGGCAGCGCCGTCTAAGGCTCCGGCAGTTGTAAGCGTCTGAGAGTGGGAAGCTACTAGTGAATCTGCTGCCTGTAAAGGAACAGGTTTTAAGCGCTGTTTGCGCTCCTCCCCGCGGTTGAATTTGCCGCAATCGGTTACTTCTGAGGAAAGCAATCGAGTGAGCGTCTACCTTGACAATGCGGAGACAACGAAGTTGGATCCCGCTGTTCAAGACCTGATTGAAGAGTTCATGGTGGAGAAGTACGGTGTTCCAGCCGGCGAGTTCGGTTACAGATTGGAAGAGGAGGCGGGCGAAGCTATCGAGCGGGCAAGGGAGATAGTCGCTAAGAGAATCAATGCGCTCCCTGAGGAAGTGATCTTCACCTCAGGTGGAACTGAAAGCAACAACATATCCATATTCGGAGCGGCACGCTCTAGCTACTACAAGGGAAAACGGATTATCACAAGCAAGATCGAGCACACGTCGATCATTCGGATAATCGACAAACTCACCACACAAGGTTTCGAGAGGACTCTGCTCGACGTTGACCACGAAGGTTTCGTTGACTTGAGCAGCCTCAAGACCGGGATGGAGAACATTCGGCTAGTGTCAGTCCAGCATGCAAACCAAGAGATAGGAACAGTACAGGCCGTGGCAGCGATAGGAGAGATTACCAGGAACCATGGGATTCTCTTCCATTGTGACGCCGTTCAATCCTTCGCTAAGGAGAAGATCGACGTTCAAGCCATGAAGATTGATTTGCTTTCTATGTCGTCGCATCTGATTCATGGCCCCAAGGGCGTCGGTGCGCTCTACGTGAGAGACGGAGTAACGCTCGAGCCAATCCTCGAAGGAGATGGCAGAGAGAAGGGGTTGAGGCCGGGGACCCCGAATGTTGCAGGTATTGTTGGTTTCGCGAAGGCTGTGGAACTTTTGACTCAAGACGATTCCGTCAGAATGCGCGGGCTAAGGGATGATTTGATCGAATCGCTCTTAATCATTCCTGATTCGCATCTGAACGGACCAAGGGGCGACCCTAGACTTTGTAACAACGTCAACGTCTCGTTCAGATATGTGGAAGGTGAGGCGATCCTGATGCACTTGGACCTTAAGGGGCTCGTTGTCAACACTGGCTCAGCATGCTACAGTCAAAAGCTCGAGCCAAGTCACGTAATCCGAGCGATAGGAGGAACGCTTGAAGAGTCTCACAGTTCAACCCGTCTGAGCCTGTCAAAGTGGACGACAAAAGAGGATGTGGCCTACGCGACCGAAACGGTCAAACAAGTCGTCGAGACTCTTAGAGCTCAAAGTCCGCTTGCAAGAAGGGCATATCAGAGGAAATGATGGCGATGTCAGATACTTTGGCAAAGAAATTCGGTTACTCTGAGAGGGTGATGGATCACTTCAAGAACCCGCGAAATGTCGGAGTTTTGGAGGACGCAGACGTCACATCCAAGGTCGGCAGCGTTGCCTGCGGCGACCTAATCAAACTGTACCTTAAGTTCGATCCGAGCGGTGAACAAATCAAAGACATAAAGTTCGAGTCCTACGGATGTGCTGCCAACATTGCTACGAGCTCCATGATGACGGAGATGGTGAAGGGCAAGACAATCGAGGAGGCGAGGAAAGTCACATTCAAAGACATCTCTGACACGCTCGGCGGTCTCCCGAGAATCAAGCTTCACTGTGCCGTGCTTTCCAGGCAAGGCCTTGAGACGGCTTTTCTAAAATACGAAGCAAAAAGAGGACGCGTCAAAATAGACGAATCCTTCGTCAACAGAATATTGCGAGGCGTACTTGACCCAGTTCAGGGAGTTGACATAATCTCAGCCAAGATACTCCAAGGCACGACAGTCGAGGGCAAGAAGGTAACACTTGATTTGAAAGCGAAGCCAGACAGTGAACTCGCAAAGAGCATAGATGAAGATATCCGCGATGCATTCGAAGGTCTGGACATCGAATTTGACCTAGGATTCAAAGAATAGACTCCCAGGCTGAATTCACCACATGCATTTGCTATTGGAATTTGATGGATTTCCCATTCAACGATAAGTTCGTTTGCATGTGAACTGATTTCTTGAGAGTGTTGTGCGCGTAGCACATTAGCTCTGCTTCCCGAGCTATTTTCCTGTTTGTGTCTTCACTGGCAGGGCTTTCAATCTCGATTTCATATATCACATCTTCAAAAGCGCCACGAATTCTTCTGTCAAAGTGCCCACGAGCGGTCGCTCGTATCGACTTAAGCGTAACATTCTCTGCAATAGCGAGTTTCGCGTATTGCGTCATCAAGCATGACGCCGCGCCAGCTAGGAAGAACGCAAGGGGTGGAAGCCCAGCGTCAGTCCCGCATCTTTCTGGAGGCTCATCGATAGTGAAACTTTACTTGCCAAATGAGGCTCGAAAGCGCAGCTGTTCGATCAGTTTAATATTGATTCTATGTGTACCAATTCTCGCTTCACTGAGACTTTAGCGTTCTGCGTCTTCTTTCCTCACAAGGGCGACGAAGTCCGTATTGGTCAACTAACTCACGCTCCGCTACAAGTCCAAGTTCCGCTTTAGAGGCTTCTGCAACGATGAATGGTTTAGCGCTGACCAGTTTCTCCATGCCCAGTTCTTGCATCTTTGTATCCAGCCTCGCACCGCGGGCGCTCGGTTTCGGCTCCTATAGGTTCATATCTCGGCGCATGTCGAACGCCAGCTCCCCCACGCACGTGACAAGTTTCCATAACCTATTGGTCGCTTGATTCTTCATGAAGCTCACTACCGCCCGAACAAGATTGATGACAGTAGTTGTGGTATGTTTGTTCCTAGCGACACTTATCGTTCCAGTGCTAGGTCAGGGACCGGTTGAGAAGTACACCTATAGCATGGCCTTTGATCATGATGGTTTGACCACTGTCGAAATACTCTACAACTGCGGTTTTGTGGGGTCAGGCGCTTCGTGGATTGCTGTTCCGAAGAATTTCACCGAGACCACCATCGCGTTGTTGAAGGGGACGATCACCTCGATGGCGCGTGTAGCATACCGGTCAAGCGCAGAAAGTATCGCTCACCCATTCTATGATAATCTGACATTCTCTTTCGCATCTGGTAGTGAACCATTCTCCATGCGCCTCGGATTCAACATGACGAATGGCGCGATGATAGTGGAACCGAACGGATTCTTCTACTCCCCGCAAATTGGTGCGCCCTCGTCTGCAAATGTGCAAGTTAGGTTGACATTTCCTGATGGCGTGACGGCGCTGGATGAGGTCCAGCCTGCGCCTGCCCAAGTCGAGACATCTGGTCCCACAGTGAAGCTGTCATTTAATCCTAGTTCACAATCAAGGATTGCAGTCACGTTCAAGGTATCGTGGGCCCAAGAAACAAGTCACATTCAGAAAGAGAAAGTCCAAGCTGATGTCCCAAGTCGATACTTGAACCTGGGAACGGAAATCGTTGAACTCTACAAGAATGCTGTCCCATTGATGGACGATCTCTTCAACGGCACCGTGGATCGAATCTCAATGAAGTTCTTCACGCCATCCACCCTGCCCGAGTTAAGCATCGGTGGTTATACCCCGATTGATCCCTCCAGTTTTCAGGCAGGCGCCATCTACCTCAACCTCTTCTACTTCCGCGCACAGGCTGGCACGATGGAAACAATCGCCATGCACGAGCTGACTCATCAGTATGAGGCGCATTCAGAAATCTCTTCTCAACTATTATGGGTTCAAGAGGGTCTGGCAAACTACGTAGCCGTTCAGATGGGAAGGCCGCTGAACTATGATTTCGCACCCACAGACGCAGATCTTGAGGCTACTGCGAGTGAGCTAAACGGAAACTACGGCATGATCCAGTACTGGCAGCCCGGTGGAACGGCTGGGTCGTTGTACCAGTACTATGCAGCAAGCTACGATGTGTTCAAGACACTTGGTGACAAATACGGAGGCCTGCCTCTGTTATCGAGGTTCTTTGCTCAACTACGCGGGCTTGAGAATGGATTGACCTCCACCAACGTCGCCGTCTATGAGTTGAGTCTAGCTGCTCGCATCGATCTCTTGCCGCTGTTCACAAAATGGGGATTCGAACTCGTCGATCTGTCCGGGATTAGTGCTCGCATTGTCAAGCTGCGAACGGAGGCAGAATTGCTCGGTCCCTTGCTCCCGTTTCGAGAGGAGGCGCTTAGCCAGCTTGAGCAGGCGCAGAGTTCCATTTATGCCTCGCCAGAAGCTGCAGCTGGACATATCACGATAGCCACATTCTATATTGAGACCGTCCCAATGATCATAGCCGGGTTGTTGATAGCGCTAGTTCTGATCGTCGCAGTGGCCGCAGTTGTTGGCAAGCGATCCAAGAAAAGGAGAATTGAATCTGCGGCTACTTGAGATATCTAGTTGCTGGGTGAGGCACTAAGACGGGTGTAGGATGGTGCGTGAAGAGGTTCTCATGGGGTCTTCGTCTGTCTGGAATTGGTGGCCGCGCTTTCCTTGCGGACGACTCGAATCCTGCAGAAAACATGGTGGTGGATACGTCATGCGGAACGGCCCGAGATTCGCGGCTTTCAATGAAGGGAACATGAACCCTCCCCGTTGACTACCACAGCATCTCCACAAACGAGAGAGGGCTGTGCAGTTGAGAAGCTTTATAGGTAAATATCGTCATTGATATCGATATCGATATCTCACACGTTGTGAAAAAATGATTGACCATGACGACTCCGACCGAGCGCCGTGGGAATATGCACGCATGCATCGAATGAAGCATTGGATGAGACACATGGCAATTGTTCCCAAAGGATTCCTTCGATATCAACTACTGAAAATGCTCAACGAGAAAGCAATGTCAGGCTCGGAAATCATGAGCGAGTTGGAGAAACAAACAAATGGGCACTGGAAGCCCAGCCCAGGTTCCATCTACCCACTACTCGCTTGGCTGCAAGACAAAGGCTACATCAAAGAAGCAGCTGAACAAGAACCGGGCATACGACGCTACACGCTGACAGAACAAGGCAAGACATTCCTAGACCAAGAAGCCAAAAGACGTGAAGAACTTGACAGGCGCCTCGAACATTTCGGAGCCACACCCGGTTTCGTGGGTCCCATGTGGTCTGGTTTCGAGCGTGAGAATGCTACAGAACTACGCAAAGTCGCAAGAGAATTTGGAAAGGCCGTATGGGGCGTGTTTCACGAAATGAGACGTGAACACTCGAAAGAAGCAACCGAACAAGCGATGAGCGCATTGGGAGAAACCACCAAGAAGCTTCAGGAGATAACGAGCAAATTGCAGGAGCATGGATCAGAGTGACTCAGCTCTCGGAAAGATTCGTTGATGATGACGCAGCCACAGCTAAGGAAGGAGCTGAATCAGGAATGACAAGCGCGAAGACTATAGTGAGCGTCAGAAACCTGTCAAAGATTTTCAACAGCACCGTAAAGGCAGTTGACGATGTCAGCTTTGAGATACCTGAGGGCGAGGTCTTCGGCTTCCTTGGACCCAACGGAGCGGGAAAGAGCACCACGATACACATGCTTACTACGGTTCTAAAACCTACGTACGGGACCGCGGTGGTCTGCGGTCATGACATAGTGAAGGACGCAGGCGCTGTTCGAAGAGTCATAGGAGTTGTACCTCAGGAGTACACGGCTGACGAAGACCTCACGGGTTATGAGAACATAATGCTCTGTGCAGATTTCTACGGTATTCCAAGAGACATATCGAAGCCGCGAGCCGAGGAGCTGCTGGATCTTGTTGGGCTAAAGGACGCTGCGAGAAGAAAGGTTGAAACCTACTCCGGCGGCATGAGGAGGAGGCTTGAACTTGCCTGCGGGCTTGTCAGCAGACCAAGACTGCTCTTCCTAGATGAACCAACTCTCGGCCTCGACGTGCAGACCAGGATAGCCATCTGGGAGTACATCAAGAAGCTCAAGGTGGAGTATCAGATGACCCTCTTCATGACAACGCACTACCTAGAGGAAGCGGATTCGATATGCGACAGAATCGCAATAATCGACCACGGACGAATACTGAAGATAGGGTCCCCCTCTGAGCTGAAGGCTAGTCTGGGTGGGGATGTGATACAGATCGGAGTGGAGGAGACAGAGACTGATCTTACTCCACTCATCTTCAAGGTCAACCACGTCAAGACCGTCAGCAAGTCCGGTTCGTCCTATCGTGTGAAGGCTGAGTTGGGCGAAGAAGCAGCGCCGGCAATCATAGAGATGCTCAGAAGCAACGGATATCATGTTAGCCGCCTATCATTAACTAAACCAACGATGGATGAGGTCTATCTTGAGTACACAGGGCGCTCATTGAGAGAGGAACAATCAGATGAGGAACGCATGTTCGCGCTCAGACGAACCATGAAGAGGGCGAGGGCATAATGGCCAGGTCATCCAAGGGAAATTCCCACCTCAACACGAGCATGACTCATGGATTATGGTCATTAACAAACAGAGAGCTGAAGAAGTGGTACAAGGCACCATTCATTCTGTTAATGTCGTTGGTCCAGCCGATAATATGGCTGGCTCTATTTGGCAAGGCCATGAACTTTGGAGCTCTCTTCAGCGGCAGCTCGTTCAACATACCTGGACTGAACATGCCAAAAGAAGTGCTGAACAGCATCAGCCAGCAGATAATGGAGTCAACCTTTGGGACGCGTGATTACTTCTCGTTTCTCGCGGTGGGCATGTTATCATTCATCGCACTTTTCACCGCCATGTTCAGTGGAATGTCCATTGTCTGGGACAGGAGGCTAGGCTTCCTAAGCAAGTTGCTGAGCACGCCCTTGGCAAGAGGAGTGATACCGATGGCGAAAGTCTTCTCGTCAGTAATCCGAGGTTTAGCACAGTCGGGTATCGTGTTCCTCATAGCCGTTCTCCTAGGCCTCGATCTATCTCACATAACATTTTTGGGCGTACTTGGAACCTTCGCAGCTTTGTTCCTAATGATTTTGGGTCTTTCGTCACTTTTCATAATGTTGGCAATCCGCTCAACGAGTTGGGAGAGCCAGATGGCAATCATGAATCTGCTGAATCTGCCGCTACTATTCGCAAGCAACGCGTTGTTTCCCGCGAAGTTCATGCCAAGTTGGCTCCAGCCCGTTGTGAGCGTGAATCCGATTAGCTATGCGACCGATATTGCACGACAACTTCTTCTTGGTTCACCGGGAATGGCAAGCCTAGCGTTCGATTTCGCCTACCTTGTAGCCTTCGCGGCTCTCTTGTGCACGCTGGGGACCTACATGTCCTGGAGATTTCTCACGAAATAAGTTTCGTGCGATTTTAGAAAGACATTCAGTGCATAAGATGCAATAATGAATAGCGTGACAGTTTCTTGACCGACGAAAGTATTACTCAGCATGAGAAATGATCTCGCTGAGTGAACCGCGACCTTAAGCTCCCAAAGCTTTCACAACATGCCCAGGCAATATCGACACGTGGAAATAGACTAGCTAATAGTAATGTTTGCAATCTTCAATCGTCTTGTAAGAAGAAACGAAAGAAGAATGCTTTTCCCATTCAACTGGCTTGAAATCCTCAGTGAACGCACAGCATGGTCTCTTTCTGGGACTTGTCTTACATCCTGGGGGCTCCTTGGGATACGGGGCAACCACCCAGTGAGCTTACTGGGCTGGTTGAACAGGGCAAGTTGAAGCCATGTAGGGTTCTGGATGTCGGATGTGGAACTGGAACCACAGTCGTCTATTTGGCCAGCATAGGGTTCGAGTCGTCCGGGTTAGACATCTCAAAGGTAGCCATAAGGAAGGCTAAGGGCAGTGCTTCGAGGCATGCTGTTGATTATCGTTTCTTCAGGCTTGACTTCACAAATGCGAGTGCGTTCGTATCAGCTGGCCTGCATACTTTCGATTTGCTCATAGACAACGGGTGTTACCATAGCCTATCGCCGATAGATCGGGACAGGTACGAAGGCTCACTCCCGCGTGTTTCCAAGCGGGGGACGGTCTACCTTCTATGGTCCTTCCTACGAGGTTCAGGGTCGGATTTCGGCCCTCCAGGAGTCGACCGAGGCGAGGTTGAGGATCGTTTCTCTAAGAACTTCCGAGTCCTCGAGCAACGTGAATTGAAGACCTCCTGGAGGAATATGCTCTTTTGTCAGATGCAGAGAATAAATTGACAGCAATGTGGTGAAAATGAGCATTAAGGTGAAGGAGTGGTTGCGAAGGCTAGGGATCGATACGACTCACGAAGAACGCGAGGAGATAGATCGCGAGATCGAGCGAAGGACAGGACAATACTGCGACAAGGCGTTGAACTGTTCACCGAAGCTGAGTTCTTGGCGATTGTCGATTTAGCGAAGCGAAAACGCAGAAAACAAGTTCCGGAGCCAATGATTGCATAATCACGTCACAGAACATGAAATATGGTTCGCAATATCATGGCTTTCCAACGCACGTCCGCCCAAAGAAACGCTCTGTTTCTACAGGATTATGAAAAGCAAGTCGATATTGGCGACTGCCTTCACCTGATTGCGGTCTCAAATCATAACTGGAAAATGGCAAACCTTCATAGCGCGATGGCACCTGATGTTTAACGCAATAAACCTGGAATGAATAGAGTTCACGACAGAAGAGAAACGAAGCGAGAAACTTGCACGAGGTTTGCATTGGAGCATGAGGGAGGTCATCGCACACAACATTGTCGGTTGCAGTCAGATTCGAACCCGAGGGGCGAGTCGTTAGAGCTGAGTCTGCTGAGAACCTCCGTATTCTCGCCAATGAAGCTGGAGTATTCATTCGCTCGGACTGCAACGGCGACGGAACTTGCGAAAAATGCCGCATCGTAATCGCAGAAAATGGGGAGAGTCTGGGAGAGCTCACCGCTTCGGAGCATGACCTCCTCACGCAGAAGGAGGTTCTGCATGGATACAGGCTTGCATGTCAAATCTCCGTTAAGGAGAGCATAGTCGTCAGAATTCCGGAAGAGAGTGGTCTGAGGATACGGCAGGTTCAGTCAACCGGGCTTGAGAGAAAGGTGCATGTCAACCCGAATGTCAAGAAGGTACATGTGAGAATTCCTCAACCAACACTCAATGACGTGCTCCCGGACTCTGAGCGTCTGATACTAGCACTGCGACATGGCGAGCAGTTTTCAGATCTTCGGATTGATCCCGATCTGCTGCCGGCTCTTCCTCGGCTTCTTCGGGAATGGGTATGGGATATCACGGCAGTTCTTCCAACGCCTGGTCAAGTGTGTGCTTTGGAAAAAGGAGACACAACCTCGCAGATGTACGGATACGCGGTTGATATCGGGACCTCGAAGCTGGTTGGCGTTCTAGTCGATCTCACAACCGGCGAGACACTTAACACGCTATTTGTAGAGAACCCACAGCTCGTCTTCGGCGAGGACATAATGTCCCGCATGTCCTTTGCGATGAAAGCGCAAGAGAACTCGCTCAAACTGAAGTCAAGCCTCCTCTCCGCGATCAATCAGCTACTTGAACGATCCTGTTCAAAGGCTCAAATCACACCAAGCCAAGTCTACGAAGTGGTTGTTGTCGGAAACACGGCTATGCATCATTTTCTTCTCGGCATAGAATCGCGTTATCTTGCTCTCTCACCATACGTCCCAGCCCTCAAAGGAGCGATAAACCTTCACGCAAAAGATGTCGGAGTAATCTCTCATCCTCATGCCAATGTTCACGTGCTTCCATTGATTGCAGGTTATGTTGGCGCAGACGCTGTTGCAGACGTGTTGGCATCGGGGATATGGAAATCAGACGAGCTCTCATTCCTGCTCGACATAGGCACGAACACTGAACTTTTTGTTGGTACCAGAAACCACATTGTTTCATGTTCTTGTGCGTCGGGTCCCGCGTTTGAAGGCGCCCACATCAGACAGGGAATGAAAGCTGTGCACGGCGCAATAGAGAGAGTACGGATCGAGCCTTCGACACTGAATGTTGAGTATGAAACAGTTGGTAGTGAAAAGCCGGTCGGGATCTGCGGATCGGGCATACTCGACGCAGTCGCAGAGTTGCTAAGACGCCATGTGATTGACATGAAGGGGAGATTCCAAAAGATCGAAAGCAACCGTCTCATCGAGATTTCGGGCGAGCGAGCCTTCATTTTGGCTCGAAATGATGAGACCTCTACTGGCGATCCGGTCGTGGTTACTCAAAAGGACATTGGTGAAGTTCAGCTCGCTAAGGCCGCAATTCATGCGGGCTGCTCTGTTCTCCTGAGCCACGTCGGCGTGAAGGCAACTGACTTGAGGCGTCTCTACATTGCTGGCAGCTTTGGGAACTATGTGAATCCTACAAGTGCGAAGCTTCTGGGGCTGATTCCTGAGGTTCCTACGGAGATAATCGAGTTTGTCGGGAACACGGCCATTGTGGGAGCCAAGATGTGTCTAATCTCGGCTGAAATGCGTGAGGAAGCGAAGGTGATCGGAGAAGAGGTCAGATATATCGAGCTCGGGGCGGACCCGAGTTTCTCGAAGGATTTTGCCGCATCAATGTATTTGCCACATCAGGATGCATCGCTCTATCCCGAGACCTGTGCACTGCTTGGGTTGAAGTGAAAGGGTGGAGCTTTTCCGTTACCATCGGTAACGCTTATATTCGAGCTGTTACTATTGGTAACGCTTGTTATCCCGATGAAGCTCGCCTTTGACACGCCCAACCCTAACGAGATAAGACCACGGGATATCATGAACTATGACGCATTCCGAAGAAGATTCAGGAAAGATAAGAACGAATCAGAACTCCAACTCGCTGAGAGATTCCATGCCGCAAGGATCCTTTTCGAGAGAGGAAACGATCACGTCTACATAGAAGTGTCACTCAAAGCGGAAGGAACATCATCTGAGTCAGCAAAGATCAGAGCAGACATTTGCGGCACCATAAGCGATGAATACACACTAGTATTCTGCGAGATATCTCCGCCAGATGATGAACTCCGTCGAAAACTCAGACTAATCGAGAAAGCGAGCAATGCACGAGCACTTGTCTTGTATCCATTTTCGGCGGGTATACCCAGTCCTCCGAGGATAGAGACGGAATATAGGAAGCTGGATGTGGCCCGCGTCCCTTGGCTCGACGAACAAATCGACAACACCTTCCGAGAAGTAATCCAAATGGTAGAGCTGCTCGCAAACCAAACGAGAGTCAGAATGCTCACGCCGCTCTTAGAGAAAGGATTCAAGAAGAGAGACTACCGACGAGTGATAAACCCGAAGTTGCTGTACGAGAACCTAGCCAGTCTTCTTGAGAACGGAATCATCGACGAGGCGGAGGACGAAAGCTACAGACTCACACAGTTTGGATCAGACCTACTAGGTGAATACTTAGCTTTCTTGGAGCATGTTAGGCGAGTCATCCAACGGGAAGCAGATGAATAGAGAGGAGGTGAATCACAGACATGTCTGATTGGGACGATGATATGCCAGAATGGCCTTTCTCAAGGAAGAGACGAGGCTTGTCCCCGTTCTTCTCCCCTGAACGATGGTTCGGGCAATTCGATGAGATGTTCGAGCGAATGTTCAAGGACATGACGAGAGACCTGCCGAAAGAGTCAGTGAAAGAGCGGAAAATGCCCGATGGCAGCACAGTCCGAGAATTTGGCCCGTTCATATACGGCTACTCAATGACTATGGGCCCCGATGGAAAGCCTGTCGTCCGAGAGTTCGGGAACGTGAAACCATCGCACAGACGAGGCATGTTCGGCCTCCCCGAAGCGAAACTGGAACCGAGCGAATCCCGCGAGCCGCTAGTTGACGTCGTAGACGACTCAGAAAACATAAGAGTCGTGGCCGAGCTGCCGGGGGTTGACAAGAAAGATATCCAAATGAAATGCGCAGACGATGCGCTAACGATCTCAGTGAACTCACCGTCAAGAAAGTATCACAAAGAGGTTCAGCTACCCACTGTAGTGGATCCTGACACATCCAAGGCGACATACAACAACGGCGTACTCGAAGTGTTGCTCCGAAAGGCCAAGCCGAGACCTCGCGGCAAGGAAATTCGAATAGAATAGTCGCATATTGGGCGGGATCGGCGAATCCCGCCCTCATCCCCTTTTTCTCTGAATCATTCTTGGCAGTCGCACGTTCGATCTCTAGGAGAGCGAGAGGTTGTTCAGGGTCAAGCCCTCAGTGCAGGCGGAAACAGGTCTGGTTACTATTCCCAAACATAACCTCCAAGTAGAAGTTCTTCAGTCCCGAACCATTGGACGCCTCTAGCACTGCTACACCTCTACGAAGGAGAAACAACCTATGTTTGATCTGAAGATAGCAGTCGATCTTGATGGCGTCCTCGCGGAAGCGATGATCGGCTGGTGTGAGTTGTACAATGAACGCCACGGCCAGTCTCTATCATTGGAAGACATACGTGCGTGGGATGTCTGGAAGCTCGTCAAGATCCAAAGGGACGAATTCTTCAGATTATTGGACGATGCTTGGTTGCAGTGGGAACGAATACCCCTAACGGAGCAAGATGCTGCAGAGCAAGTCAAGCTCCTCCACGATTTTGGAACCGTAGACGTAGTCACGGGGAGAAGCGCTCGAACTGTCGCTTCGGCGAAGGAATGGTTGAAGTCTCATTCAATTCCTTACGACAGATTCGTCAGAACTGAATCCACCATAGCAAAGATACGACTAGACTATGATGTCTTTGTAGATGACTCCCCAGCGCTGATGGAGCATATAGCATCAAAATCCACGGCCTTGGGCATACTCTACACGAGGCCCTGGAACGTTGACACACAGATACCCACGGTTGTACGTAGAGTCATCAGATGGGCCGAGGTTCCTCCAATAGTTCGTGCCGTCAGCAAGAGACCCCGTATTAGTCTTTGATTCTGTTGTCACCTCAAGATCGGCCTTCAGGAGGCGAGGGTCAGAGGACACTGGCGAAGTGGTAGGCAATGGTGAAGAAAATGATTCTATCTTGGAGTGGTGGCAAGGATAGTGCAATGGCCTTCATTGAACTCTCCCGTGACTCGCGTTACAATATCGAATTATTGTTAACAACGGTTACTGCGGGTTACGATCGCATCAGCATGCATGGAGTCCACGTTTCTCTACTTGAGGAACAGGCCGATTCGCTGGGCCTTCCGCTCATTAAGGTCGCGATTCCTCAAGGATCGAGTAACGAGCAGTACGAATCAGCGATGCGAAAGGTACTGGATGGCGCTCAGGCGAAAGGAGTGACAGCCGTCGCATTCGGGGACCTCTTCCTAGAAGATGTTCGACGATATCGTGAAGAGAAGCTGTCCCAAATAGGCATGGACGCGATATTTCCTATCTGGAAGAGAAGCACGCGCGAGCTATCCAGTAGTTTTCTTAAGGCCGGATTCAAAGCGATTCTAGTCTGCGTCGATTCGGATTCTCTGGGCCAGTCGTTTGCCGGGCGAGCCTTTGATGAGTCGCTATTAGCAGATTTGCCTCGGAGCGTCGACCCGTGTGGGGAACACGGTGAGTTTCACACATTCGTCTACGCCGGGCCGATCTTCGACCACCCGATCTCCATTCGTCTTGGAGAGACTGTGCTACGAGAGAATCGCTTCTGGTTTTGTGATTTGTTGCCGGGATAAGGTTACACGACCTCAACCAAGAATTCGTCGGCGTAGCCATCTATTTCGCTGCATTGTGGTGGACGAGCTGTCTAACTCTGCGGATGAGGTTCGGTCCTATGGCGAACATTAGGACTGCTGTGGTTAGTTCGTGAAGGAACCCGAAAGGATACACGATCGCAAATCCGGTAAGGAACGGTACGTAGAGCAGCAGGATAGCGATCCACCAATTGTATCCGAAGATCCAAGCCGGAATCACAGATGTGATCACATCATAGATCGCGGTCAAGAGAAATCCGCCCACAGCAAGTTCAGCTCTCGCAAGAACGACTCGCCTACTCCAGAGAAGTCCGGCAAGAAATCCAATAGCTCCCATGGACCCCGAGTTGATGATCGTCCAGTATCCTGCCCCGAAGTAAAGGTCGCTGACAAGCATCGACATGAAGCCCACGACAAATCCGGTCACCGGGTCCCCGATGATGCCTGCAGTCAGACAGAGAAATGCAACTGGCTTCACGTTTGGTGGTCCACCAGCCAGCACCACTCTAGTTGCAACATTTAGGCCGGTCAAAGACGCCATGAGAGTCAGGCTTCTCGTAAATGATGTGCTGGCGTTGGGTTTCAATTGGCGTCTCGCGACCAGTCGGAAGCCATAAAAGCGATGTAGGTTAATTAACCTAGCCTCACCCCGGTGGAAATATGAAGAAACAGTCATCATTTGCAGCCTGCTATTTGATCATGATCGGCTTGACAATCGTACTTGCTGGCGTCGCGTCGATCCATGCGGCGACTCTACCAGAGCAAGCAAGTGTGGCAGTCAATATTGCCATAAACTACGGGACAGGACCGATCGAATGGCACAACAATACAGTCGTTCCTCGGAGCGAGAGTCTAATGAACGCGACCATGAGGGTCTCAGCGGTTGAATTCTCAAGTTACCCAGGCTTGGGTGCGTTCGTCACAGGCATAAATGGCGTGCGTCAGAACCCCGCAGCCAACTTGTACTGGACGTTCTGGGTGTACAATCAACAGAGCCGACAGTATGAACTTCCTCCTGTGGGAGCGAGCGGGTATCTGCTTACCTCGGGTCAGACAGTTCAGTGGTACTACTCCAGTGGTATCCTCGGACCGGGAACTTTAGTTTCAGTCAATGCTAGACTGGACACTTCAACGGATCCTCCGACGGCGGTGATCTCGGGCGTAATCCATCCGATTCCCAGCGGCCCTGTGAACGTGACTCTTGAGTACAGTCAGAATCAGGGTGCCGACTACCAAGAAATCGCTCGCATCACAACTTCGGCCGACGGGACTTTCACCTATTCCTGGAAACTTGCAGGCAGCGGAGTGTTCATGATAAGAGCCGACGCTCAGGGCGTAAAGAGTTCCCCGGTCTCAATTGCAACCAGCGGCGGTGTTCCAGGATTTCCATTGGAGTCATTGTTTGTGGGAAGTGCGTTGGGCCTGCTGTTCTTGATCGTGCGACGCAGACAGCGGCTTCTCGCTACCACATAATGCAGGCATTGTCGAAAAGCATCTTTTTGACTATCTGGCGGCTTCATTAGGTCATGATGCTACTTACGAGGTTTTTCATTCTCCTTGCGATCCTTGAAGCGTTCCTCATCTGAGACGTTACCTCTCTCATGATATCCGCGAGCTTCCCAGTAACCGTCCTCATAGTCTTCCATGAATTCGATCTTCGTAACCCATTTCGCGCTCTTCCAAGCATAGAGGTGGGGAATGAAGGATCGAGCGGGAAACCCCTGTTCAACCGCAATAGGCTCGCCGTTCATCCTGATGGCTATCATGGAATCATCGACCACGGCATCTACAAGCGGTACTGGCGTAGCGTACCCGTCCGCACAATGAAATATGACCCATCTGGCTTCAGGCCTAACCCTGGCAAGATTCGCGAGCTCACGGAACCGTACTCCTTCCCAAACAACATCCTTGATTGACCAATGAGTCACGCAATGGAAATCTCTCATCAGCTTCAATTGTGGTAGGCGTTCCAGCTCTTCGAAAGAAAGCTTGAGCTCATTCTCAATGCACCCGGAGATCAGCAGCCGCCATGTCTCGCGTTTGATTCTTGGTTCTCCGAGCGCTGAATAGATGACAAACTGCTTCGCATAGGATTGGCCGGGGGCCGTCGGAATTTGAGCAGTCATGAGCTCGATCAACCCCAAGGAGTCCGGTTTCTGTTCCGCACAATATGAGCGTTCTTCTGCAGTGTTGCCGCAAATTCCAAGCATGCTACCATAAGGATCCCTCCTGAAGAAGCACGTGGAAAGTCGCCGAGCATACCAGAAAGATGTTTCGACGGTTGTTTTTCACCCAAATCTACCGCGACCCATGGCATCGCAGAAGTTTTCACTACGGAAGTTCAATAGAGTAGAAGTGAATCAGAGGGCTATACTATGAAGGCAATTCCGCAATTGACGGCAGAAGGGAATGTTCTTCCCGAATCATGGGAGAAGAGTCTGCTCCTCCTTCGTGAGCAAGGCACCAAGTCCCGCAAAGAGTCGTACACGAACAAGAGCGGGGTTGACGAGATACTGGAATCCTCGATGAAGATTATCGTAAATGAGCCCCTGAAAGAACCGAGAATTCATGTGGGCTGCGAGGGGCTGATGAGTCTTTCAGCGTATGTCGACGAAGTACTTTATGGTACCAAAGATTCTTCGATCGGGCGAGGTTGGGACTACACGTACCATCAGCGCCTATTCGAGTATGAGCAGACAGGGCAGAAGATGGATCAAATCAATCAAATAATCAACAAACTGAAAACAACATCCTTCTCGAATCGGGCCCAAGCCATCACATGGATGCCTTGGAGAGACTACGATGTCGCAGGCCCTCCGTGTCTTCAACGGATCTGGTGCAAGATAGTTGATGATGAGTGGCTTGAGATGCACACTAGCTGGAGAAGCAGGGACGCATACAATGCCGCATTCATGAACATTTACGCCATAACGCTTCTCCAGAAGATGATAGCTGACAAGATCGGCATCAAAGTTGGACGATATGTGGATGACAGCGACAGCTACCACGTCTACGATAGGAACTACAAGGGTCTTCAGCATTTTGCCTCTGCTGTGGAAGCTTCAAGAAGAAGCGGCCGACCGAGTTGGATGCCGAGCGACTCGCTAAAGATCTTCTCGAAGAAGTAACCTTCGTCCTGCCCTTCTAGATCCGAAAGTAGAGAGATGTATTCGATTCAGCAATACCATTGTGTTATGGGTTGGTCGTTCATCTTGAACCGATAGCTTCCAAGAATGTGCTCTCATCAATTCCGATGATTTCCAGTGTCTTGAGATTGGAAGTCAGCCCCGCGATTATTCGGACTTGTGAGCTCGGTTTCTTCAGTTTCTTTGAGAGCCATTTGACGATCTCCCGGTTTGCTTTACCTTTGATTGGAGGCGCATGAACACGCATCATTAGGCTTCCATCAATGTCCATCAAAATCCCTGTCTCTTTGGCGTTGGGCACGACGTGGACTACGATTCGAATACCATCATCGACCTTCGCTATCAACGGTCTCGAATTATGCTTCATAGCTCACCGCCACCTCGCCTTTTCTTCTCATTTCCTTTCACGATTGCCAATGAGAACGAACTGATTCGATGTGGATATTCGACCTTACTTGATGCGCCGTAGTCAGTGGTTCGGAGAAGCGAGATGTTTCATAGCTTCCAGCGCAGTCCGTAGTGATCTTTGTTCAGCAAGGATCTTGACTTTTTTTGATTCTGCGAAAGACGCGCCTGGCACGAGTCCCACTATAGCGGATATCATGCCGAAATGTGCATCGTTCTTTCGCGCCGATAGGGCAATGGCTGAGAGTTCCATCTCGGTAGAGCGGCAGTCATTCCTGCGACAGAGGTCAAGGAAGACTTCCTCGTTCAGTTCAGCGTAAAGAGAGTCTTTGGTCATGTTCCCGCCTCTATGATAAGCTTCAGCAGCGATTCGTCGTCCTGCATTGTCCAAAGCTTCCACTACATCCATGCTGCACTCTACTCTAGGATGTCCCTCAGAAGTGATCGTGAACTCCGAGCCCAGTTCCATCCACCGTTTTCTGAATTGTTCGAGGGCTTCCGCGTTCCAGAAATCCAAGCGCGCAAGTGATTGGATTACTGCTCCAGTTGCCCCGATTGTGTGTGTCGCGTTGACAATATCGCCTAGCTCGATCTTCGGTTTTCTATCGCAGTTGATGCCTCCTGCTGTGCCCACGCGGATTACGATCTTGTATGGCAGAGTGATCCTGCGATTCCCCACTCGATACCTAGTGTTAGTCAGCTCGTCTGAGAGCACCTCATTCATGATGATCTGAGTCGCAGGCGCTCCCATCTGTGTCTCTACGACTAAGACCGGAATCGACGGTGAAACCAGCCCAATCGCCATGGCCACGCGGCCGAGCTCTGGAACCGAAGTCAAATCTTTCTGAGAGACACGTCTGCGAAACAATCTAGCCGCAGTCTCGGGAAGAAGAATTGGCTTGGCGAGTCTACGCGCGATGGTGTAGACGCGTCGTCGATCTCCCACAGCTAAGATAAGAGGAGGTGCGCGGCCCTCGTTCTCTCTAAGGTAGGGAACGCGCGTCCACACTCTTGGCTCGTCGATCAAGTAGGAGAGAGTTGAATGACGACCAAGGTAGTGAGAGGCATCGGAGCTATGCGCATTCAACTATGACACTCCGCATTCAATTCGATCTTCAAGTTGAAATGGGTAACGGATGAATGAGATGTTCTGTTCTTTTCGCGATTAGATTGCGTTTTGTCGGCCGGGAGACTCCGTACGGAACGAGTCAAAGGAGTTCCCGATATGCCTCGAGTGGGACGCTTGGCAATTGAGAATTGCGATGTTAGTTCGTGATATTCTTTGGTGCTATTCTGAGACCACGGTCTGCGACTGTTCTCTTATGAAGCTAAGCAGGTAGTTCGGGCCGCCTATCCCTCTGCCTGTGGCTCCACTGGCCTTCCAGCCCACGAATGTTTGGGCTCCAGGCCATGCGCCTGTAGTGGCTCCTCCTCGCCTGTTTGCATACACTACTCCAAACTGTATTCCGTCCATGAATTCCTCAATCTCCCGTGGGTCTTGAGTGAAGATCCCTGCGGTTAAGCCGTACTCTGTATCATTCGCTTTTCTCAGTGCTTCATCGAGATTAGCGATCTCGTCAACCACAACTAGAGGGATGAATAGTTCATCTTTGAAGAGTCGATGGCCACTTGGGAGATCTGTGATAACGGTGGGCTCCACGTAATAGCCCCTCGCAAGCTCTCCAAGATTGATGACATGGCCACCACAAACAATCTTCCCTCCGCTCTGTTTTGCGTCATCGACAGATTCGATGAATCTATTCACCGTGGTTTGGTTGATGAGGGGTCCAACGAATACGTACTTCCTTCGCGGATCACCCACGAGGAGTTCCTTCACTCTCGTATCGAGTAGGCTGAGAAATTGTGATTTCACGGCGTTTTGGACGTACACTCTTGATGTCGCGCTGCACTTTTGGCCGCCGTATCCGAAGGCTGCTCGGACGATTCCTTCTACTGCTTTTGGAAGATCTGCCTTAGATGTGACTATGGTTGGATTCTTGCTGCCCATCTCGAGCACAATAGGTTTCGGATAGGGCTGACTGTCGAGAAACCCACGATATAGTCTCATCCCCACGTCACGGGATCCAGTAAACGCAATTCCCGCAACATCAGGGTTCGACGTGAACTCTTCTTCGAACTCAGCTCCGGGACCAGTAACGAAGTTCATTGCTCCATTAGGTACACCGGCGTCACGGTAGATCCTGTAGAGGAATAGCCCAGTAAGAGGCGCCTCGCTTGTAGGCTTGAGGACAACTGTGTTGCCTGTGATTAGCGCCCCGAGGACCATGCCGTTGGCGAGCATGAACGGGAAGTTGAATGGTGAGATTACCGCCCATACACCATACGGCTTGGAGACCATTCTGCTATCCTCGCCAGGGCTGCCCGGACCTAGCTTCATTGTGTAACCGCTGTTCTCTTCCATGACCTTCGCGTAGTATCGCATCGCGTCTACGGCCTCGGATGTTTCAGCCAACGCCTCTAGTCTAGTCTTGCCAACTTCGTAAGTGATCGCGGCGGCGATCTCGAATCTTCGTCGCTCAATCAAATCTGCTGCTCGAAGCACAATTCTTACCCGTTCCTGCCAACGCGTGCTGCTCCAAGATGGAAATGATCTCTTGGCAACTTCGATTGCGAGACTTGCGTGGTTTCTCGTGCCCTTCTGGAAATGCCCCACGATTATCGAGGTATCGATTGGGCTTCTGTGCACAAACTCTCCATCATCGGACCGGACCTCTTGACCGTCAATGTACATGGGATAAAACTGATCAAGACCCTGCCGAAAATGCTCGAGCGCGGCCTCATATTGTGAGTCCACTTTCTCATCGGCCGACATAGTGACGTATGTAACTTTAGAGGCCACGTACATTACCTCGTGAGCGAGGTGGAGATATGGTCGCTGAGATTTTAGGCTGCGCTCTTTAACAATATGAAGTCACAGCCAACCGATCATCCTTGACCGTGAAGAATCGATGCGGTGAAGTCTCGCATTTGGCAACAAACGAAGCCTTCTGAGATAACATGCGAAGTGTCACTTCCAGCGATTTATGCCTACGACGCGTTTCTCGATGGCGGCTCATGAATGTCAACCAGAAAGTGTACTATACCTCTCGAAGAGAATGGCGAAGCTGGCTATCCAAGCATTATCGAAGCAAGCAGGGTGTCTGTTCGGTCTTCCACAAGAAGTTGAGTGGAAACCCCCCAATCTTCTACGATGAGGCCGTAGAGGAGGCTATCTGCTATGGCTGGATCAATAGTCAGGTCAAAAGGATAGATGAAGAGAGGTTTCTGCTACGTTTCATGCCGCGTCATCAGAGGAGCAGTTGGTCGAAAACTGACAAGCGCCGTGCTCTAAGAATGCTCCGTGAAAGAAAGATGACTCAAGCTGATCTAAAGCCACTACCAAGAGAAGAGATTAGGCGCCGAAAGAGCAGACCCCCCGAACAAAGACCAAATTAATCCGACTATAACCACTTGGAAGAACAATTCGTCAGCCATGCATGGAAGGCCCGGTCATTCTAGGTATGCTGGGGGGAGCTCCAGCCTCTCGGCGACTTTGAGGGCTGTCGACTCATCGTAGATCAGTTCTAGAAGTTTGAGGCCTAGATCAATCGAAGCGGAAATCCCAGCACTAGTGACTACGTTGCTGTCAACGTGTACTCGTCCCGTTGCGGGTTCAGCGTACGTTCGAAGTTCGTCCAGATACCAATGATGAGTCAATGCCCTTTTCCCTTCAAGTACTCCCGCTGCTCCTAGAAGTAGGGATCCTGTGCAGACCGAGCAGATTAGATGATCATTTGCGAATCGATGCAGTTCTCGCAGAAGGTTGGCGTTCTTCATAAGAGGCCGGATGCCTCCTCCACCCGGAACTATCAGTGCATCATAAGGAGTGAAATCGGATGAGACATCGTGTGGCACGACCTTCAATCCATTTCTACACGAGATTGGTGACTCGGTGGCGAGAATGGCAACATGCAAAGGTTCATCGAGCTCCAGTTTCCCCTCTTCTATCATTCTGTTTGCGTTGCCAAGCACTTCGTAGACCCCCACGAAGTCAAATTCGTCGACGTCTGGGAAAATGAAAATCGCAATAGACCTAACCTTCTTGAAGTCAATCAAATCTGATTCTACGCCTTCAGTTCAATCCCATCTAGGTCGCGCTTAGTACGACCGATTGCAGCTGCACTAACCTTAGGTCGCAAAGCTTGTCAAGTGCTCTATTGTGAAACCGGACTTTTTACCGTATACGGTTTGAACATAGAATCTGCACTTCGCCGATTGGCAGTC
>CAYGWT010000242.1:0-2086 GCA_964353625.1 uncultured Candidatus Bathyarchaeia archaeon
AACCTGCTTGAAATTCAGGCCTTCGAGAAGCCGTATGTAGTCCAGTTCCCTGGAATCAACCGATGCCTGTGCGATTGCCATGTCGCGAGCCTTGAGCTCCCTGAGGGCAGCCTCCACAAGCTGGCGCTCGATTCCTCTGCCACGAGATTCAGGAATAACGTCAAATCGAACGAATCCCGTACTCTCCTCTCTGAGTTTCTCCACCCTGGCGTGCACTACGCCGACCGGCCTTTGCTCAAGCTCCGCGACGAACCTCCCCTCTGGGTCGAAGCTCGGATTCTCCTGCTCCTGCAGAAGCATCTCTTCCGCCGTGATGGCTCTCCAGTCTTCACGGTTCTTGCGGGATTCACTCAATATGCCGACCCAGACCGGCTCATCTACCCCTTTCACAAAACGTCGTATCTTTAACATGGTCAGCTGCCTCCCTAACTATGATAACCGAGGGCACCGCAAACTACAACGTCGCCCGCCTGACACTTGAGTACCCTGCCTCTGGTGTCGATGAACACCATGTCTATCTGAGAGTGGTTTATGGTTGCGTGCAAGACGCAATTATAGCAATGGCGGAGACATCTTTCTACTCACCGATTTGATTCGTCTAGAATCTGACCGACAGCATTTAAGATGTAGCCTGATTAACACCTTGGACGAGGATGAATGCGGCCTCTCGCCCACTATTTCGAGAATCTCCGTGTTTAGTCCCATTTTGGCAGCAATGGTAGAATAACCATAGAAATATGAAGGAAAAGGAATTAGTCGAGAGCCTGACCAGAAAGGCCGGTGATACCCTGATGAAGCATTTCCGTCAGGACTGGGATTTGCTCAAGGAGCGGAGCACGGCCAAGGAAGCAATCACCAAATATGATAAGAGGGTGGACAGGTTGATTGTTGGAGAGATTAGGAGACGTTATCCTCACCATAGTATGCTCACTGAGGAAAGCGGTCTTCTCGAAGGTGATCCCGACTGGCTCTGGATTGTAGATTCTTTGGACGGCACGGGCAATTTCGCCAACTTCAACCCTTTCTTTTCCGTGTGCATAGCTTTGATGCATCGGAGCGAACTTCTACTGGGGACGATTTATGCCCCGGCGATTGATGAGTTCTACTTCGCGGAGAAAGGTCAGGGCGCTTACCTGAACGGGACAAGGATTCAAGTATCCACTGTGTCGAGCCTTGGCCGGAGCTACATACTTTACTGCGAAGGTGGAGACAAGAACAGGGGGAGAACCGGCGGGCTTCTGCACGAAGTCTATTCCCATGTTACCGACATTCGCAAGCTGGGTTCGGCAGGGCTGGAAACAGCCTGGGTTGCCGCCGGTAAGAGAGAGGCGTACTTCACCACCAGAATTGACCCCTGGGATGTCGCTCCCGGTGTCTTATTAGTTCAGGAAGCTGGTGGCAAGGTCAGCGATTTTCAGGGCAAACCCTGGCAGCCCCACACCGGCGACCTTTTGTTCTCCAATAAGAGACTTCACGAGAAGATACTGGACTTGATTTCTTCGCAATAGTGTAAAGGAGGGGGAATGAGCGACGCGAGAGTTTTCATTGTTGCCCAATCCAGAGAAAAGGGCCATGTCAAACTCGTTTTCGAGCCCGGAATCACGCCTGACGAGCTTGAGGCAGAGGGGGCAAGGTTCGGACAGTGGCTATTGGACAACGGTTCAACCTCTTTCCTGAAAGGCCTGCACCATTTATTTGACGAAGCCGAAATAACAAAGAAGATCGGCCTGGGCTACTAGCGGCTCTTGTTCTGTCATTCTGAGCGAAGCGAAGAATCTCGTGTGACTGAGGGCAAGCGTTGTCAAAGGATAGGATTATTGAACATTGTAGCGCCATGTCAGTAGAGAAAGCAATAATAAAGACACTGGGAGGGAAAGAGATTACCATAACGGCACAAACTCCCATCCCCTGTTTTCGTTGTGGCGTCTGCTGCACCTGCTATCAACCTCCGCTTGCCACCGAAGATGTAGAGAACATTGCCTCAGCTCTAGGAATATCGCGCTCAAAGTGCATCTCAAAGTATGCCGTGAAGGTGCCGATAAAGGAAGGTTACTTGCTCAAGCACACAGAGAAAGGCTGCGTCTTC
>CAYGWT010000243.1:0-7517 GCA_964353625.1 uncultured Candidatus Bathyarchaeia archaeon
TGTGAACTGATGGGAGAGAAGCACGTCGGGAGCATTCTGGTGTCATCCAAGAAAGTTGTTAACGCAATCTTCACCGAACGTGATCTATTGTCAAGAGTTGTTCCGGATAAGAAGGACTTCGCCGGGGTCAGCGTGGGGGCCTACGCATCATCACCATTGATTACCGTTGCTGCAACGACGGATGTAAAAGAAGCCGCGCGAATTATGACCGAGATGAAGGTAAGACGGCTCGTTGTCGTGCGTGATGGCAAGCCGATCGGAGTCTTCACCGCAGCCGATCTCGCAAAGGCTGTAGGCAAGTTGCCTTTGGAGCTCTAAGCGAATACGAGGAGTAGTATGGTCATGGTTCATGAAGAGAGGACTTCTGATCTTAGTTGCGCTACATGCGGACGCGTACTCCTACGTGAGGATGAGGAGCGAAAATGGGCGAAATGCGGATTCTGCGAGAAACCAGTCTGCTTCAATTGTATTCGATACGTGGGCACATCGATTAGAGGCTCCTACATGGATTACGTCGCAGCAATTCGGACATGTGATAAATGCTACGTGGCCAGAGGATGAGTTACGTTCGATCCATCGCCACGTGCCAAGCGACAACGGAGCACGGCTGCCCCCGCCAATAGCACACAAACTCTTTGGAAACGGTCAGGCTCTCGCCGAAACGGCGTCATGCCAAAGCAAGCAATTCTTATATGCCGTGCTGAGAGGTGTGCACGCGTCTTAGTTTGGAGCGTACCCTGAATTGCCTCAATGGCATGGTGACCTACACAAGCGCAAACCTTCCGGAGGACGAAGGAAGATGTTCCGAGGTAAGCGCGCATACGAGATGGGCAGCGACCCGACAGCGACTGTGATAGGCGAACCTCGAATAGTAGCGAAACGAGGACGTGGCGGCACGATCAAACTTAGCGTGCTCGCAACCAAATTCGCAAACGTGACAGACCCAGCAACTGGGAAGACAGAGAAGACCGAGATCAAAAGCGTCGTCAAGAACCCAGCTAATGTTGACTATCAACGTCGAGGCGTGATAACGAAAGGCGCTATACTCGAAACTCCCCTAGGGCAAGCCCGGGTGACTTCGCGACCAGGACAGCACGGTGTTGTCAACGCAATTCTTACCCAGAAGGCCCAAGCCTAGATCGTTTCTCGGCTGAACTCATGAGTCATGCAAGGACAGCGGAGTGTCCACGAGTTGAAGCAGAACGGAAAGATGGTAGTCTGGCCCGCGGCGCTCGACTCGACAAAATCCAGAGCCCAAGGAAGGAGCCTCGCAAAATCTCACTCAGTTCAAGCGCCCCGAGTTGATGAATTGGAACAAGCGGCAAGGAAGCTATCGTACGACCCGCAGCCCTCCCCGCACTCGGCGCTCCCTTATCGCTGGTGGGAGAAGACCGGCTATGTTGTGGTCAAGCGCGGAGACAAACCTAGATCGAATGTGCTAAAGAGCCTGGCAGCAGAAATTCAAAACATCAGGCGGTCAAAACAGGCGCCGGGTGAATCAAGCTAGCAGAATAGTCTCCCGAGCTCCGGCTTGCGCTTAGTCCGGGAGATTTCGCATTGAGCTATGAAGCGAACTCTTTCGACTTGGGCGCAGTCAAGAATGATTGCATTGAGGGTTTGGCTAGGCGATCTCTCGCCACTAGGAAGTCGAACAACTCATCGCTAATCTTTATGAAATCAAGACCATAGGTCTCTGCAACCGTCCTTATCCCTACACCCACGTCGGCTCGAGCGCGAGCTACCGCAGCCGCGACGGCAGAGTGAGACTTAGCTTCAGACGAATAACCATGGATATGACTGGTGAGTTCTTCCGGTTTGATGCCTCTTGAGGCCACGATCTTCGATAGATGGAATCCACAAGAATCCTTGTGCCGGATCTTCGGTTCCTGTTGATGAATGAGATATCGTCGCGTAACAGATAGTCGAAGTCGTGGATGCCTTTTGGATTGCCTTTGGGAAGCGAGAATCCCTGCTCGCGTGCATATCTTCTTACCAGGATCGCCTTATCCTTCACTTTGAATCTATGGTAGAACGGAATGTCACCCAATTCGGTTTTTGATGAGTTTGGTCCGGATTCGGTCGACGATGAACTCTTAAATAAGCGGCTTGAGGCTCCGTGAAATCGGTGCCGCCGAATAGAGCCGCCGTTTACGATCAATCCTTTGATCATAGACGATAGCTCAGTGGCAGAGCAGCGGACTCAGTCTGGCAAGATTGAGGCTGAAGCTGTTAGCCATATGGCAGCGACCCGTTGGTCGAAGCGCGCGGGCGCGACTAGAGGTTCGAATCCTTCCGGCGGCGCCAATTAGACATCTCCCACTACGATTGTTCAGCTTCCCTGAGCTGATTCTCTCTCAGCTGGCTAGTTGATTCCTAGCCGGTTCAGCGTTTGGCTGAGCGCGTAGAGTCAACGCAATGCCGGTAAGGACTAGCACGGCGCCTAGCATGGTGAGCATTGTTGGGGCTTCTCCGAGCAGAAAGTATGCTAAGATAGAGGCTCCAATTGGTTCGCCTAGTGTAGCAACGGCCACTGACACGGCCGGCAGACGTGCGAGCGCCCAATTGAATGATGAATGACCAATCAGTTGAGGGACCAGCGCAAGTAAAACCAACCACAGGTAAACGACCGGATCATAGCCTGCCAGCGATTGATGTGCTGCTCCAACCATCAGCAGCAAGACAACGGCAGCGGTACCATAGACGATCGCTATGTATGGCGTCAGTGACTGCGAACTGCGAATGCGCCTGCCGATCAACCAGTAGCCCGTCACCATGAAAGCGCCGAGAAGTGCTAGAGAATCGCCAAGCAGCGGAGCACTACTGGATCCTTGCGTCGTATCGCCCAAACCAATGATGAAACCGCCGACCACTGCCACAATCAATCCGAAGATTATTGGGCGTGTCAGTTTCTCGCGGAGGAAAATCCATGACGCCACGGCGACCCACAGTGGCGACGTGGTAACCAGAACAACTGAACTCGTCACTGATGTGTACTCGAGAGAGGTAACCCATGTCGCAAAGTGAAGTGCAAGGAATACGCCAGCGATAATCATTAGGATCCACTCTCTTGCACGGAGCCTATGCAACTCGTTCTGGTTGCGCCATAGGGCCACAGGCACAACCACGAGAGACGCGATCGCCAAGCGGTAGGCTGCAATGGCCAGTGAAGGCGTCTCCGTCTGCGCGTTGCGAATTAGAATCGATGCAGCTGAAACCGCGATGATGCCAATGATCAGCACGATGCTTGAACCGATTCGCACACGATTCCAACCTTGGACCGCTAGTAAGGCATGCTGGAGTTCAACCTACCTCTATGTTGAGCTTTGCGTCATACGAGGCCTTCCATGATTAATCTAGGCGAACGCAGAATTATGCAACGCCATGAGCAGAGTTGGCCTAGCTCAGCTTCCTCTCCACCCCGGCAGATGCCTACCTTGGCTGTTCCGGGAAATGAAGCGTCTAGGCGCAGCCATATCCAAACTAATCGTGCAAGAGTACGGGAGGCAGGAGTTACTCAGAAGAATCAGCGACCCATTCTTCTTCCAAGCTTTTGGCTGTACACTCGGTTTCGACTGGCATTCATCAGGACTAACTACCACTGTATGTGGAGCACTGAAAGAAGCGATTAGGCCCGATGATTTTGGCATTGCAGTCTGTGGAGGGAAAGGCAGAGTCTCAAGACGAACACAGGACGAGATTCAAGACCTCGCGAACGTATTCTCACTCTCTTCTCATCAGGTTGAGTTGCTAAAATACGCGAGCCGGATGGCAGCCAAGGTCGACAATAGTTGCGTGCAGGACGGATACCAGCTCTATCACCACGTCTTCATACTCAGCGAGGAAGGGGATTGGGCGGTTGTTCAGCAGGGGATGCAGGAACGGTTAGCCCGCCGCTATCACTGGCTATCCGACAGCGTAAGCAGTTTCGTTGAGGAACCCCACACGGGCATCGCGAGCGATCGTCGAGGAGAACCTGTCCTTGACATGACCGCTCGGGATAGCGAAGAATCAAGAAAAGTCAGCCTCGACCTTGTTCGCGACAACCCAGACCACATTCGAGGTCTCACTCGAGAAGCAGAGCAAGCGTCGATCGATCAGTATCTGCCAGATCGTCAAGGAATGCTGACTCTCATCATGCCAATTCAGCACTCCATAGCGGGATTATCTAAGACAACGATTGAGGCACTTCGCAGAGCATACGAGTTTCAACCAAGCAACTACGAGGAGCTGGTCGCGATCAGAGGCATTGGACCGAAAGCCATCCGAGCCTTGGCGTTAGTTTCCGAACTCGTCTACGGGACGACTCCGTCATGGAAAGACCCGGCAAGGTATAGTTTTGCCCATGGAGGCAAGGACGGCATTCCATACCCCGTAGACAGGAGAACCTATCACAAGACGATCGAGATCATCGAGAACGCAACCCAAAGAGCGAGTGTCGAACCGAACGAGAAGACGAAAGCCCTGAAAAGGCTACACGAACTCATCAAAGAATAGTATCCGATTTCTTGAGATTGGATAGCGTTGCTTGAGAATCTTGCCGCCCGATCACATTGTTGCACTCTACTTTTTGAGCTTCAATTCCATCATAGATGGATTGACGTATAGCAAGTTAGCTCCGCTCATTCTCCCTCGTACTCTACATGAGTCAGCTGGACTGAACCTCCTCCAACAGAATAAGGATGGCCGCGGATTTCAGACCCGCTTGTGGATCTCAATCCTTGTTATGTCGGATCAGCCTTCTACATGAAGATGATTGCGCTTTCTCAGCTTTATGAGAAGCTCATGCCCAGCCACAACGAGCCTTGGTTTGACAAGGCGATCCTTGAGGACGTCCTTGACTGGGCACGAGAGATTAGGGCTGGCGCGGGTGCCTACACTGTAGATGTTGAAGACGAAGACGAGATTCCCCGACACGACTACTCAAGGCTCTCAATGATGAAGACCTGATGAGAGGAAGTTCCGATGCTGGTCTGACGAAGCCCTCGAATTGCATGACAGTCGAAATCAATTGCATGACAATTGGGATGAATCAAATTCCAAGGCTCGTCTTTTCCGACTTCCACGGGTGGCTATGCCAATCATGTGACATACATTCCACGATTTGCGTTGTTAGGGAATATTGGCACTCCGGAAAAGTCCTGGCTTCTCGCGATCGTCGAAGCCAGGCCCATAACGGACCAGTGGTCCGACCTCTCCGGAGATGAGGGGCACGAACCTTATCTATGCGGCTGATCGCGAGTCACTCACTGAATCTCTCCTTGTCGGAAGCATCAAGACGCAAGATCCGGTGGCTTGAGTGGAGCAATGATGCGTTTGAGAAAGCGGAGTCTGAGAAGAAACCGATCCTCTTAGCTATCAGCGCTTTATGGTGTCATTGGTGTCACGTTCAAGATCAAACAACCTACTCAGATCCTGAAGTGATAGAGCTCGTCAACCAGCACTATGTTCCGATCAGAGTGGACAATGACAAGCGGCCCGACATCAACAGAAGATACAACATGGGTGGCTGGCCAACAACAGCTTTCCTCAATTCAAAGGGCAGGGTCATCACCGGAGGAACGTACATACCTCCTGACCAGATGAAAGAGATGCTCCGTAATGTTAGAAAGCACTACTTCCATGACCAGCCCGAAATCCCAGAGATCATACCTGAGTCAGTCAAGAGTCTAGTGGCAACTCAAATCTCGCACGCTATCACCGACGACATCTTAGGCTCAGTAGTCGCGAGTTTCGATTCGACGTATGGTGGTTTTGGCGACAGCCCAAAATTCCCACAAACCGACTCGCTAGAGTTGGCTCTGACTCAACACTGGAACACGGGCGATAAAGGGCTGCTGACTATTGTAACCAAGACACTTGACCGCATGGGCGGAGGAGGAATTTACGACCATGAGGAGGGCGGTTTCTTCCGGTATTCGACGACTCGCGACTGGACGGTGCCACACTACGAGAAAATGTGTGAGGACAATGCAAAGCTTCTTTCAACATACCTCCACGCATATGAGGCAACAGGAAGAGACGCGTATCGAAGACTGGCAGGAGAAATTGTGCAGTACGTGAATTTGACGCTTAGCGACCAGAATGCGGGAGGCTTCTACGGAAGTCAAGACGCAGACGAGAACTATTACAGACTCCCCAGGAGTGAGCGAGTCAATTCGGATCCACCGCGGGTGGATAAAACGATCTACACTAACTGGAACGGGCTGATGACAAGGGCATATCTAGAAGCGGCTCCGCTACTCGAAGACGCCACACTGACAAGGTTCGCTCTAAAGACGATCGACAGATTCCTCAACCAACTCTATGATGAGAGAAACGCTGCGATGTATCACTATTTGTCAGATGGAACACCACAACTTCAGGGTCTACTCGCTGATCAGATCGGATTCGCCGAGGCACTACTTCATGCATACCAATCGACAGGGGATGCGAAATATCTGGAACGTGCGGAAGCGTTAGTCCGTCATCTTGACGGACAGCTTCTGGACGCAAAGAACGGAGGCTATTATGACTCTCCACCTAATCCGGACTCGCCTGGATATTTGAAACGACCTGAGAAGCCGCTCGACGAGAACAGTTCCGCAGCCATGCTTCTAACGAGACTTCATCATGCCACGGGCGAAGAAACATATCGTCAAAGAGCTAAGACCACGCTTGAGGCTCAGGCTGAAGAGTATTCGAAATACGGCATCGTCGCGTCGGCATACGCCATAGCAGTTGATCTCTTCCTTAACGAACCAACGCGGATCGTAATAGTCGGCTCAAGAAAAGAGCGGTTGACCACTGAGCTTCTCAATGCGAGTTTTCGAGTCTACGATCCTAGGAAACTGATCGTTCCGCTCGATCCTGACACTGACAGGGAACGCATGAGCCGACTTGGATATTCTGCAGAACCAGAACCTCATGCCTACGTATGCGTTGGAAAAACCTGTCTTGCACCTACGTCAGTGCCCGCAGAAATCTCACGGCAGCTATCGAAAGTCGTCCGTCATTAGCAGTCGGTCCGTTGTGGAGCGACCGTGGATACACTGATTTGTGCTTGACTATTTCATTGCTTCCCTATGAGCCCTAGCCGCTCTAAGATGTCTCCGTGACCACGCGTGAAATCACTTGATTTCAGATTCTTGACTGGAATGTATCGAAGTTCGGAAAACCATTTGGGCACGTTTGAAGGCTCGGGGATTGTTGCGTCATAGATGAGGCACAAATCCCAGTGATTATTCTCAAGATCGGCAGGTTCCCCTGAAAGATGCGATTGGATTCCTGCAAGTTTGAGACCTTGTACTTCAACGAGGAGTTGGTCTCGTATGATTCTGTGGGCTGATTCGTCAGGGGATTCGCCGAACTTCAGATGCGACGCTGGCAGCATCCACTTCCCTGAAGCCGCGTACTTGGGCGCAAAAGCGCTGCCCACTAGGAACCTCTCCACCCAGATCTCAGGATTACTCATCTTCCCGGCCAGAATCGCTCCATCCTTTTCGGCGATGATGAAGCTGGAAATGCAGACGCCGCCTTTC
>CAYGWT010000244.1:0-2802 GCA_964353625.1 uncultured Candidatus Bathyarchaeia archaeon
TTGGGATTCAGATGGCAGGGAAACACTCTTCTCTGAAATGGCTCCCTTTCCCGTTAGTGCGATCTTCGATTGGTCACTTGACACGTTGCCGAGTGGTGTTCCACAATTGTGGCAGAAAACTGACCAAGCCAAGTTGGCCGCCGCGCAACGTGCGCAAGAAATCAACTCTTGACCGCAGCCGCTACAGAAACGTCTGTTACCGAGTCTTCGTGCTTTATTCGTCAAAGACCCGCATTGGGGACAGTTTCGCGGGCTGCTATTCGGAACCATATGAAAGTGCTTCCACTTGGAGAGTCAGAACGAGACTTCTCTCGCATTTGAGCCTTTTTGGGAGCCTTGCGAGTTACCCAAATGAGCTGCCATGGTCTCTCGTCAGTCTAGAAGTGGGTATGCTTTGTTCTTGTGCCACCCATTTATCAGCATGGGCAGCCATATTGTATGCGAATGAGACTTAGCCTTTGATAGTACGATTCCGCAGAAGAACGAGAAGAAGGCGGCCAAGCCGCAGCCTATTCAAGCGGCTGACTTTGAGTCCTCATCGGCTTGCACATAGAACTGCTCTATGCGGTGCAGGTCATCCATCCGTGCTTCTTCGTCTAGGCTGATGCGTGCCAAGACATTTTATATGACAACAAGACGGGCTGTGTCAGCATCGCTTATGGGAGGTGAGCCGCGTAATGGTTGAAGAAGAGGAAGAAGAAGAGGAGGAAGAGGAGGAAGAAGAGGCGGAATACTGAGGATAGTGTTTTAGCCCCTTCACGAAAGACCACTTATTGTTAATAATGGGATTCGCCGGCACTCTACTTTCTTTCTCGAGTTGCCATATGTGTTGCCCCGGTTTTCTTGAAGTCGAATGACCTCGTTCGTTCCGGTTTGACGGTTATCTTCAGCCACTTTGCGAGCTTGAACATGGTTCTGGCGTAGGCTCCGGCCTCACTTCTTCTCATATATCTCTCCAATAGTGCCAGCAACTCTGGCGTGGAAGGAGTCCAGCTGCCGAGTTTCGCCTTTCCGTAGATTATGACACCCTTCGGCGCCTGAGCTTTATCCTCGGACGTGTCGATTAGGATTGTCACATTGCTGTTCCGCTTGACATTCTTAGCCTTACGGCTACTCTCGGGTGTCACAATTACGATCTCTCCATTATCGTAATTTTACCAGACCGGAGCCACGTGTATGGTCCCGTCATGGTTGAGGCTGCAGATTCTTGCGATCTTGGCGGTCTTGAGATAGGATTGTAGTTCCTTCTCGGTCATGGGAGGAGACTGAGCATACGTCATCTCTTCACTCACTTCCTTGTCTTCCTAAGATAGCGTCTGCTTCAATGCGAATCCGCAGGGATTTCACATTTGGGGTGTCGAATCAATTCGAAGACTCCTGTCTGTGATGCATCTTTTTGCGTGAAGGGATCATGCTAATCTGAATTAGCGAGTGGAGATATCGTTTGCATTGTCCACTTTCTCAAGAGATGTGGCTCATTTCATTAGGTACTCGATCTTGACCGGCTCCACCGGATCTGCGAGCTCGAAGTGGAATATCTTCGAATAGAAGTACAGCTCAGCCTCGCGAGCGCGTTTGATATTCTCCTTTCGTCTGAAACCATGCTGCTCACCCTCGAAGGCTAGATACGCGTACGGCACCTTGTTCGCACGCAGGGTCTGTACCATGAGTTCTGCTTGGCTTGGTGTAACAATCTTGTCTTCAAGTCCTTGAAAGATGATCATCGGGCAGGAGATCCTGTCAGCGAAATGGATCGGCGATCGTTCCCAGTACAAATCGCTTCGTTCCGGGTACGGGCCTATGAGTTTCACGTTGTAGTGTGATTCGAATTTATGAGTCTCCCTGTCAAGAACTTCCAAATCGCTCACGCCATAGTAGCTGGCGCCAGCCTTGAAGACATGCCGGAAAGTGAGAGCGCATAGTGTCGTGTAGCCACCTGCACTGCCTCCTCGAATCGCAAGCCGTTCCTCATCAACCAATCCAGCGTTGGCTAGGTATTTTGCAGCGTTAACGCAGTCGTCAACATCAACGACGCCCCATTGCCCATACAATCGCTGTCGATACGCGCGACCGTACGCTGTGCTGCCGCCATAATTCACGTCGACCACAGCGAAGCCTCGCGTAGTCCAGAACTGAACCGCCAAGCTCAACGTTGCCGATGTTGCTGACGTGGGGCCACCGTGCGAGATGACGATCAAGGGTGGAAGCTTGGCCGCTGGAGCCGTGAAGTCTCGATTCTTCGGCGAATAGAAGAACGCATGAGCTCTCAGATCGTTTGTCGTTAGGAAGTCAATCGTTTGCGGCGTTGACACGTATCTAGGGTCGATCGCTTCAGATCGAGACTGATAGATGACATTGAACTGTCGCGTTCCAACGTCGTATTGAACTACGGCCTCGGACGTGGTTGGGGAGCCTGCCAAGAAGACTACACGTCCCGCCTCGCCGCGGAGGTACCAGATGTCGCTGTAGGGTTTTTCGATCGGTTTGAACTTGAGACTCATCGTGTTCAGTTCTGCAAGATTCCAGGTTCCTTTGGTCGTGTAGGTGCAGATGATCCGTTCTGGTGATGTCCAAGCATATGTGGACAATCCAAATACCCAGTGCGGCCTGCCAAACTCCGCATGCATTTCGTGCAACGGTTCAACTCGGCCCTCCCTCCATCGGTAGAGGTTCCACCAGCCAGTCCGGTCCGAAACAAAATGCAGTACTCCATCAGGCGACCATTCCGGCTGAAAGACGGACTCGTCGAGACCGCCTGCAACCAACTGAGTTCGGCCGAGTGAGCCATCTGCATTTAGCTCG
>CAYGWT010000245.1:0-1650 GCA_964353625.1 uncultured Candidatus Bathyarchaeia archaeon
CTGAATCACATTCGGGGCAGTGCTTTTTGAAGTGGACAATGTTCAGGGACAAGATGCGACACACGCCCAAATACGGTCGAGTCAGCACGGAATAAACCGTCCGTGACACTATCCAGTCATTGCATGGCAAATGTGGAAAAGATCAGGAATGTTCCGCATTTCTTGCCTAGTTGTGTAGGATGAAGACTCTGCAAAGCGGCCAGGCGAAGCTGAAGGATCCCTAGCAGATAGTCGTAATATGGTGTCTTTCCCACATCTCCCAAGGGGGAAGGCGGAAACCGAATTGTTTAATGTTTCAGCGATCTTCCTTCAATTGACAGCAACAGCAGTACAGTGAAATGTTTATAACGACATTAGGGTGCAACTTAAGGTTGGATGCAGGTCTCGAATCCTCTTGGCCCGCCCCAAAGGCGTGGCAAGCAAGGGGTTGATGTGTGACCTGTACTCCGAATCTCATCTTCTTACACGTTTCCTTACCCTAGTGGTCACATTGGCTACCAAGTCGTGGTGGCTAATACATTTGACACGTATGTGAGCATGGTTCGACCAAGCTACTGCGTCAGCAAGCTGATGGGCTACTCCAGGCATCGTAGTCTTTGCCCCTGTGGTCATGATCAGCCTCTCGGTGTCGCTATCTACCTCAATGGTCAACATGGACCAATTCCGAGTTACACCAAAGGTCGAGAGGGACGACTCAACTGCTCGTTTGATCTCCTCCATTGCTGAGCGGTTTACCACTTCCAACAGTCTGCCCTTGGGATAGTAGGGGGTTGGGCGCTCCTTCTCGGCAATACCTCTTTGGCTCCCAAAATCAATTTCAAGGCAGTGTGTCTGCACCGCCGCAGGCGAGGATGATAGATAATCCAGCTGCTGCAGAACTCTCTCTCGCATCTTTCGTGCGAGTGTCCTCATATGGATCCTTTTCAGATGAAGTGGTTCGCAAATCCTTTTGTGGAGTCGTTCTATGTCGCGTCTGTATCCGATGACCAATGCGACAAAATGTGCGTTGTCAGTGGCATCTGCGGCCATGATAGGTTGTTCTGCTTTGTTTGCCAAGTGCATCGCCCTCGCTGCTGACGCATATATCCATGTTGAGGCTTGCAGCGAAGAGTACTTGTCGCTTTTCCTTGGGATGCCAGCTAGCGAATCCTGGTGCTTTCACATTTGCGGCCACCTAGCCGCTCGTCTCGAGACGCAGTCCTTCTATGTTGGTCTTGACTCTGCCGGCACAGCGGCGGAGGATTGAACCTAAGGATCCCATGCCAGCAGCGCAGCAGCGAAACCAAATTATTCCACTGAGGCAATGATTTTCGATCAGTGACCGAAAATTGACGGGACGCCTTGCCGGCAAGAAGTATCTATTATGGGGTAATTCAGCAAGTGTCGAACGCGAAAATGGAAGAGTCAATTCCCTCCGGACCCGCCAAAGCAAGTTGAGCTAGCGCTGAGACTGAAATTTCCCATGAAAATGTCATCGTTTGCCGAGGTTCCGTCCGAAGTAAGTAGTGTCGTCTTTGGGGCTGGTCCTCTAGCAGCGGGACTTGGATTCTACGAAGTTGCGATCGCTGTCTTTCTTCCCCTAGAAGGGGTCTCTATCACTAACGTTGGGGTTATCCTGACCACGTTCGGCCTAGCAGCTGTGGTTTGTGG
>CAYGWT010000246.1:0-2793 GCA_964353625.1 uncultured Candidatus Bathyarchaeia archaeon
CATTAGGCAGGTAATGGCGCCATAGAGGCCTAACGTCTGAGTGCCTGTTTGGCTCTTGCTGAAAACTTCCACCCAGCTACACCGCCAATTATGCCCAGGATTCCCTGACTGATTGCTAGTGCCAAGAAGATGAGGATGACGTTGGCCGGATCTATTCCGAAGATCTTTGAAGCGGCAGATATGGTCTTCTGGTATATGATCAGCATTGATGTGCCGAACAGTAGGGGTTGGAAAATGAAAGGATGCACTATGCTGTACATGTCTGCGAGCAAGCCTCCGATCGAACTGGCCAGGAGAGTGGTGCCTCCCACAGTCATCGCCAATTCTACGAGGACTGCTTCCATGAAGATCGCTATCATGGGAGAGAGTACGATGCCACCAATCCCTAGGACTCTCAGCAAAGCGACCACTATGCCCATCATAAGGATCGAGCCCACTTTCGGCACCAAGGAGCGGAGGGTGACCATGAGGAACACAGCTATTGCGGCCAGAACGGCCCCAGAAAGCGGTACGTTCATGGCATGAAGTTGTCCACCAAGCAAGTTCTCCGATGCTGCCCACAGCGCAGACAGGACTGCGATGTATACTAAGTCCCTCGTGGAGAAGCGTTGCATTCGTCTTGTTTGGTTTCCAGTTGTATCAACACTACTCTTGTCCAATTAAATCACCTTTATTCATCAATTCATCATGCCTTCGAACTATCTGCGATCAACGACATGACCTCGAATCCCGCTTGGTAAGGCAGGACTTGACTGACAGGTCCGTCGACCACGATTCTACCTTGCGTCATGATCATGGCGCGGCTCGCGTACTCCGTGGCAAGGCGTACATCATGCGTTATCAAGAGCACGCTCATCCCTCTGCCAACTTGCACAAGCAGCATATCCATCAAGCCTTTCAAATGCCCCCAATCCTGGCCTGTTGTGGGTTCGTCCAGAATCAATAGGCTCGGATTAGTGGCCAGAACCGACGCTGTCGCGAGGCGTTGTTTCTCTCCCTCGCTCAGATGATGAGGATCGGTGTCAGCATACCGTTCAAGCCCGAAAAACTGTAGCATCTCATTGCCTCTTCTTGCAAAGTCGGAGAAACGCAGGTTCTTCGGTCCGTACTCTACTTCTTGCCTAGCCGAGTCGCAGAAGAGTTGCCGGTTCGGGTTTTGGAAAAGGAATCCAACTCTTTTTGGGTGGTTCCCGTTTAGCTTCCCCACACCGTTCAGCAGTATGTTTCCTTGACAGGGTTTGAGAATGCCCGCTATGAGATTCGCGAGAGTCGTCTTGCCCGCTCCATTAGCTCCGAGCAGCGCGACCAATTCGCCTCGACCTATCTCAAAGGATATGTCGCGAAGCACTTGCCGTCCGTAGGGGTAGCTGAATGCGAGGTCATTGACTCGCAGGATTGCTTCTTTCTCGCATAGTCCCTTCTTCAGTTCACAGAGGCCAGAACAGCCAACGTGACTCAAGATGGGGTTTCGCAACCGCGCTTTCTCTATCCCAGATTTCGTTCCGTCGCTATCGAGCGTTTCGCCAACAACATGCGGTGGGAGAATGCCAAGCCCATCAAGAAGGGCGCGTCGTGCGTTGAATATCTCGTCAGGCGCACCGTCAGCAACAATGCAGCCCTTCTCCATCACCACTACTCGGTCCAAGTATCGTGAAAGATGATCAAGTCGATGCTCGGCAACGACGACGGTCATTCCATGTTGAGTTCGAAGTGATTGGAGCACTTCTACTATGGAGTGTATCCCTTCCGGGTCTAGATCAGAGGTGGGTTCATCCAAGACAAGTATCCTTGGCTTCATTGACAAGACGGATGCAATTGCGACCCTTTGTTTCTCTCCGCCAGATAGGTCAATAACGCGGCGGCTCCTAAGATGCCTAATGCCAGTACCTGCAAGGCCGAAGTCGGCTCTTTGCCTCACTTCTTCCGGGGCCAATCCCAAGTTTGTCGGTCCGAATGCGATCTCCTCTTCCACAGTGGAGCAGAAGAATCCAACCTCTGGGTCTTGGAAGACAATGTTCGCGACAGTAGCCAGCTCCGCTAGTTGGTGATATCGAGTGTCAAGGCCACAAATCTCGACCCGGCCTTTCATCTCTCCCTCAGATGCTTGCGGAATCAGTCCGGTAAGGCAACGCAGAAGGGTGCTCTTGCCGCAGCCCGAGCGACCAGCCAGCGCCACGAAGTCTCCCTTTTCGATCGACAGGTTCACCCTGTCAACCGATTGCATTGTGGAATTGGGGTACCGGTAGCTGAGATCTGATGCAACGATATTTTGGGAGGCACCCATCGCGATCTTACCCACCGGTAATATTACTAGTCAGTAACATCGCCCGACTTCGTTGATAACGTCAATGTAAGCACTGTATATATGGTAAGGCGAACGTCGTCTACTACATGGTCTTTACAAACTGTTCCAGAACACGCTCGGCCAAGAGGTATCTCTCTAGAAGAAGTCGGCCTTGCTGAGTTAGCTGAGCTCCTCCTTTTGCTCTCCCGCCCTTGAATCTGTCCACCAGTTTCCTTCCGGATCGCTGTTCCGCTATGACGATTCTGTGCAGGGCGTACCGGTAGGACATTCCGATGCGTGTGCATGCGACAGAGATCGATTTGTATGTGTCAATTGCCCGAAGAAGGTTGACGATGCCCTTCCCAAAGAACGCCTTACCTTCTGCGTTCTCTAACCAGAACTTCACTTTGATCTTGGATCCGCCTTGGCGACGGCTCATATGAACGCACTCGTGACCTCGGTTTGATTGCATGTCTATGTCGCATTGAGTTCTTATGTCTGTCGAGATC
>CAYGWT010000247.1:0-1709 GCA_964353625.1 uncultured Candidatus Bathyarchaeia archaeon
TCTGCCAGAATTCGGCGAGTCTAATCCAGCCAAGATCCTGAGCAGGGTAGTCTTGCCGGATCCGTTCACTCCTACGATCGACGTCACATTTCCTTGACGTGCTGAGATGCTTACGCTCTCTAATGCGCGGATGCCGTCGTATTGTCTAGTGAGGTCGATGGTCTCCACAAAAGGTGTCATTTCGATGATTTCCTGGCGAGGTTAACCACTATGCTCAGCGACATCACTATGGCCAGCAGAATGAAACTCAGAGCTATGCTCAACGCAATATCTCCACGCGCAGTCTCTAGTGATATTGCAGTAGTCAGAACGCGTGTCAGGCCTCGTATGTTGCCGCCGAGCATCATTGCCACTCCCAGCTCCGCGAATGCTCTGTTGAAGGCGGCTGTGATCGCGAGAGTGATTCCCCAGAATGCTTCTCTCGCTACGACTTGGTATGTCTGAATGTCTGAGGCGCCGAGCGTTCTAGCGAGTGTTCTCAAGTCGGGATCGACGGATTCCAACGCGCCAGTGGCAAAGCTGACGATGATTGGCGTCACGAGTACAGACTGACCGATGATGATGGCGTTTGGAGTGTACAGGAACTGGAAATACCCTAGAGGTCCGGCCCTTGAAAGTAGCAGGTATAGATACAATCCCAAAGCGACAGTGGGAACCCCTATCAAGGCGTTGAATAGTCCCTTGATGATTCGTTTTCCATGAAAACTTCGAAGAGCTAGCGCTACAGCAGCGGGGATGCTCCATGTACACGCTATGAGTGTTCCCACTATCGAGACGTATAGTGACAATGCAGTTATGCTGAGTACTTCGGGATCGCCGGTGATTATTAGATTGATGGCGCGGATTATGCCTTCAATGATTGGATCCAAGACGACGCTTTCCTCTGCTCAGATCCCGTTTGAATGCTTATGACCATGACAGGTACGGGTGCCTGTATCAGGTAGAGGTCGTCTGCTTGATATCTGAACTGCGGGGGGCATTCGGATCCGTCAAGGAATGCATAGTCGCTTATCCACTGAATGAGTTGGGTTGGGTCGTTGCCCAACGGGTCACTCTTGGTTTGGAGTAACTTGAGGTAGGGCGCGAATGCTGGCTTTCCGTCCTGGCTAACGGCGTAGTCTGCGAAGGCTCGTTGGCCTTCGTCTGAGGCAAGGTACCTGATGAGTTGCATGGAACCTTGAAAGTTCGTCTTTGTCATGTTTGCATTTCTAGGGTCGTCTGCAATGGCACTGTATACGTTGAGCATGCTCTTCTGACCATTTCCAGCCATTTCCATCAAGTCGATGTTGTGATTCTTGAAGTTGAGAAGGTATGACGCTGAATCGCTGAGCGTGTAGCCACGTTTCTCGTTGGCGAGCTTGAGTGTGGCAGTCATACCGCTACCAGCTTCAATATACCATTTCTCATCTCGCAGCTGCTTAACATCCAAACCAGCTGCCTTCCAGAGGCTCACCTCTTTCGTGTAGGTGCCTGAATTGTCGCCTCTTGATACCCAAACTACTTTTCCGTCAAGTCCCGCAGCTCTAATTGCCTTGAACGCATCCGAAGGAGACTTGCCCTTGATTCCAGCCGGATCCGCTGACGGGCCTACTATTAGGAAAAAGTTGTAGGCGACAATCTTCCGGTTCACTCCATATCCCCCTTTCAAGAATGGATACTCCAGTGAGGGAGCATGTACAAGGAGCATGTCAGCGTCTCCTCGCATGGCT
>CAYGWT010000248.1:0-1782 GCA_964353625.1 uncultured Candidatus Bathyarchaeia archaeon
ATGAAGCCTAACCAAACGCGAGTCGCCGTCAACTGCAGTCTCTGGGAAATATCCATACACTTTCCCCCGAACATGCAAGCGATCTTGATCTGCCTAGGATTGTTTTTGGGGGTTTCTTCTCCCAGTTCACTCATCCCATTGTGCGTACGCACGTGAAAAGGAATGTTTTCACGTTTTAATGAACCTGGATGGATAAGCTCATAATTCATCCATAATCATTCTTGCTTCGTTACTCCCACCGTGATGTGGTACTATGACGCGAAGCGGCATCAATTTGCTCTCCCACAATGCTTCGCGTTTTGTTCTTATCATCGCATTAGTCAGCGTCCTCTTGTTAGCAAGCTATCGACTAATCGCACACGAGCCGCCCAGAACAACCACTACCTCCGTCGCTACATCCGGAACCTCTGCTGGAGTGTTTTTCGAAGAATCTGATTACGAAAATGTGGTGCTCATAGGTTGGGATGGAACCCAAAGAGATCATCTGAAAGAAATGATAGCTAGGGGCGAGGTGCCTAACCTGATGGCTCTTGTGAAAGAAGGTAGGCTCGTAGACATTGACGTTACAACTGGAGCCACCGATACAAAGGCCGGCTGGTCTCAGATCCTCACCGGCTACAGTCCAGAGAAGACCGGAGTGTTCAGCAACAGCAAATATCAACCCATCCCCTTGGGATACACGATCTTTGAACGGTTGGAAAACTACTTGGGCCCGGAGAACATCGTAACCATCGCCATCATCGGCAAGGAGGGACATGTGGATGCCGACGGCCCAACAAAGATCCTGTTCGATAAGTGGGCCAAGTCTGAGGAGCACCAAGGGTACAAAGTGCCTAAGCCCACAATTGGAACCAGCGTGCGTCTTGGCGGACGCATCGTCGAGGAAAACGGAACCATATATGTGGCCTTTCCTGGGAAACCGTACTTCTACGCGAAGGATCACATGGATATGTTCCTCAACGGCTTAGGGGAGAATGAAAAAGTCGGTGCAACAGCACTTGAGAATCTTGAGAAATACAAGAATAGACGGTTCTTCTTTTTCATCCACTTCGCTTACCCAGATCATTCAGGCCACAAGTACGGCGAGAACTCACAAGAATACACCAATGCCATAATTTCTGATGACGATTGGACTGGGAGAATTATCGACAGACTGAAGCAGCTCGACCTCTACAGCAAGACGCTAGTGTACGTAACGGCCGATCACGGGTTTGACGAAGGCAAAACAAGCCACTCATACGCACCATTTGTCTTCCTCGCGACTAACGATCCCAAAGTGAATCGTAACGGCGATCGGGCGGATATTGCGCCTACGATCCTGGAGAGGTTTGGAATCGACTCTTCCAAGATCGAGCCTCCTCTGGACGGGAGACCGTTAGATGAACCCGCGGCTTCCGAGGCCCTAACAACCCCGCAGAATTTGTTAATGGTTGCTGGCGAACAGGGGTGCCAATCGCGACTAGTCAGTCCTCGCATGACTGTAGTACGTCTTGTTGAATCTCCTCGCCTAGTAGATTAGAAACCGTCCATAGAGAAGCGTCTGAATCAGGATCTCAAGGAAGTCATTGACTACGAATCCGAAAGGGATTGGAGTATAGTAGACGAACCGCTCAATGATTCCTCCAGAACTCGTCACTTCCTAGGAGAAATTCCGCTGCTGTAAGCGAGGGCCCAAAGAAAAAAGGCCGGATTCGTGGTGCGCTAGCGTGCGGAAAGCCTCAGCTGCTGGTTCTTCTGTATGCCAGGAGTAGAGCGATAACTCCCAGCAGGACGCCTAGAGAG
>CAYGWT010000249.1:0-3425 GCA_964353625.1 uncultured Candidatus Bathyarchaeia archaeon
CGATACAGGAAATTGACGGTTATCGTATTCCGCGTAGTGCAGTATCTCTTCTGCGTGGTAGGTTATGTTGACGAATCTTATCCCTTTCCGGACGATTGGGTCGAGAAATTCGTAGAGTTCGTTTATCTTTCCGCCAGTAAGCGGGGGCAGCACTTCAACTGAGAAGCTCTTCCTATCTGCATCGGAGAGTATGTCTGTGACTCTCATTGCCGGATCGACTGTGAGCTATTTCCGTGTGATTGGTGTTTCGCCGAGCTCTCGTCTGACCACCCTGACAGCTTGCATCATGACTTCCATCTTCTTGTACGCTGTCTGTGGGTCCTTTGTCGTTCTAAATCCGCAATCGGGCTTTATCCAGACTCTTTGCAGCAATTTCTTGTTCGGCGCAAACACCGCCAACGCAGTATGAATCCTTCTCACTACAGTATCCATGGTCTCTACCGGTACTCCCGGCCGGACATCGATCACGCCAACTCCCACATCCTTGTATCTCGTCAATGGTTGTTTCTTCATCATCCCCAGAAACTCGGATCTTTTCACTCCGAGGTCAAGTTCATTCGATAGTTCTATGTCGATCTGATCGACGGGTAAATTGCGGAGCCGCCGGTAAACCAGAGAGAAGTTGCCATAGCAGATGTGAGTGATCGTATATGTCGCTTGCTTCAAACCTCGCGTTACTATCTCAAGTCCTTCTCTGAACAGGTCTTCTTCCCAGTATCTTTCTGCGATTGCAGGTTCGTCTATCTGGATGAATTTGGCTCCGGCTTTCTCCAGGCCCCGTGCCTCCTCTCTGATGATGTGGGCCCAAGCGTGAATCAGCTTCTTTCTTTCGCCGTAGTATCCGTCAAAGTTCCAGTTGGCAAGAGTGGTTGGTCCCGAGAGCATCGCCTTCACGGGTCTACACGTAAGACTCTGCGCACACTTGAATTGCTCAAGCTGCATTGGGGCTTTTCTTTCTAGAGCTCTGTCAACTATTCCTTTTTTCCAGAACCGGTTGTCATAGGATCTTGTCCAATCCGCTATTGGAAGCCCCAAGGCTCGGGCATAGTCCGTTGCCATGTCTCCTCTATAGAATTCGCCGTCAACTAGGACATCTACGCCAATGGCTTCCTGCTGTAGGATGAATTCCCCAAGGGCTTTTCTATTGTTGGAATCGAGATGTCCTCTGGATTCAGTAACGTAGTTGGGTTTAGGGAAGGATCCAACTCCTGTAGTAGCCAGCAAAGGTAAAGATGGTTTCATTTACTAACCCTCTTCGCTATCTCCCCGGTCAATCGCAGTTTCTGTTGAGCAATATCTCTTGGCAAATGCTCGAATGTTGCATTGCCGGATACGAAAGAGCTGTCAAAGTCAAATAGGCCTTCCAAACGATTCTTCAAAATTGTTAGTTTCTGCGCCACCTTCTCTACTTCTTCTATCACAATGTGCCCCCTGTCTCCACAGTCGATGATGCCGAAACCTATCCCTTTGTCAGTAGGCTTGCTCCTCAGTCTCTTCCGCAGCAGCTGGTCCACATCGGGATGCCACACGAAATCAAGCCCCACAGTCTTCACGTTGGGCAATGAGAGCAGCAGATCTAGCATGCCGCTCGAATATTTCCCATAGTAGGTCCACACAACTATAGGAATTCTTACGCCTTCCAGCATTGTTCGATATGCGTCTCTGATCATGCGAACATGTCTAGGCGACACACCGTGGGCGGCTATGGAAGGTTCGTCAAGCTGAACCCATGGCACATCCTTCAATTCCATTAGCTCTTCTCGATACAGGTCCGCGTAAGCTTTCATTAGTTGCTGAAAGTTCTTGTATGGACAGTCTCCAACCAGAATTGAGTGGCAACCGAGCGTGTATGGTCCCGTTAACTCTATTTTTGTCTCAGCATGTTCGTTTCTTGCTTCCCAGTATAAATCGCTAACAAGAGATCTAGTCTTCTTGATCTCCCCTATTACTTGCATTCTTCTGAAGTGGATGTTTGTGTGGAATGTCTTCTCAATTCCATCGGGGGAAATGCCCTCTACTTTTCCTTCCAGGTGGCCGGTGACTTCATCGTGTAGGTCGATCAGTCCATAGTTGGGGATGTCGATACCGGCGGAGACCATTTCGTGAACAATATCTCTCGTCAGAGAATTCATGAGTGATTTGACGAGCGTGGGATCGCCTCTACCCTTGTACAGACTATTCAGTTCCTTTCTTAGGGCGTCCCCGTGCTGGGATCCGATTCTTGGATAGGCCCCTACAATTGTGGATCTCGTAAGATGACCCTCGCCAACAAAGGATCGAGGAGCTCCATATTGCTTTTTGAAAGGGCTAGCACTGTGACACTTGCACGCACTGTCAGCAAGTCCGAACGCTACGTAACAGCCGGGTAGCCTATCCGTTGCTGCAAGCGCATGGCACAAGAAAAACTTTACATGTAATCGGTCGTTTCATGCATATGCCAATTCGATGTAAGGTCCTCGAACATGACGAAAGTAGTCCAGACAACCCTTGACGATCAGGAGTACCGCACATTGCGAGAAGTACTACGCAGACGAGACCTCAGCCTCAAAGAAGGGCTGCGGATGGCGATCACAAGGCTGGTGTTAGAGGAGATGAAACTCGATCCCTCAGATCCATTCCTTTCAAGGCAACCAACCGGGAGAAGCGGCCACAAAGATCTCTCCAGCGCTCATGATAGATACCTATACGGGCGTGGAAAGCCCTGAGACTCTTTCTTGATACGAGCGCGTTAGTAGCGATTGAAGATCTGGACGACGCAAACCACAAGACCGCGATCGAGTACAGAGACAGAATCCGCACGGCCGACACTCCCTTCCGGAGCTTGTACACCTCGAACTATGTAATTGACGAGACACTCACACTCCTCCGCATCCATTGCGGCCACCGGGTCGCCGTCTCGTTTCGCAAAGTCCTTGACGCTTCGAGGCTCCTCAAGATACTCTGGATAACAGAAACCTTAGAAAAGGCCGCTTGGGGGATTTTCGAGAAGCATGCGGACAAGGAATTCAGCTTCACTGACTGCACAAATTTTGCGTTGATGGAAACCGAAGCAATTCGAAGCGTCTTCACGTTCGATCAACACTTCAGCCAGTACGGATTCGAGTCAGTGCCGCAAGTCTAAATCCTTACTGACATGACTTGAATGCAAACTCGATCGAACTCCTCTGACAGCAGAAACATGGGCGGACAATGTGCCAGCTAACGCAGAATTATGACCCACGATCGTCGTCCAGGATCACCCTGCTGGAGCTACCTGAAATCTTGTTCGCGTGAACGAACAATGTCGCGGATCACTTCGCCTGCCCTGCCGAACGTGGAGAGCTTCCCTGCAGACTCGGTTATGTCAGGCACGAGCCCTATCACAAGACCTTCTTTCTCTCCTCGAAAGCCACTACGCGCTCTCTAAAACCGTATTGCCCTCTGAG
>CAYGWT010000250.1:0-1594 GCA_964353625.1 uncultured Candidatus Bathyarchaeia archaeon
CAAAAGGTCAATCGAGCCGTTCGCCTCCATAGATCGAGGGCAGCGTGCGAGGCACAGGTCGAAGGTCTGCGAAACATGGATCATGAGTCTGTCAAACGTGTTCATGAAGGACGAGCTGCAATCATATTGGCAGGAGGGCAAAGTTCGAGGTTCGGCTCAAACAAAGCACTTCAGAATCTCGCCGGCAAACCGTTGATTCGTCATGTGGTCGAACGCGTTTCAAACGTGGCAGGGGAGGTGATCGTCGTTATAGGCCGAGGCGAGAGCAAGACTATGTATTCCAAGCTCCTGCCTAGCGGCGTCAAAATAGTAAATGATGACTTGGAAGGCAAGAACCCGCTGATCGGGTTCGTGTCTGGGCTAACCGCCACCGAATCTGACTATGTTGCTATCCTGGCCTGCGATGTTCCATTCGTCAGCGGAGAAGTAGTTGAGCTTCTGTTTCGGTGTGGGTCGAATGCTGACGCTGCGATTCCAAGATGGAGTCGCCAAAGGATTGAACCGCTTCAGGCCGTATATCGCAGGATCTCGGCGCTGACGGCGGCATCTGAAGCACTAGTTCCGGCAGACCTGTCGCTGGAAGATATGATCAGAAAACTTCAGCGGGTAGTGTACGTCTCAGTTGAGGATGAGATAGCCATAATCGACTGCGGTCTCGCCACCTTTTTCAACATTAATACAAGTGAAGACATGAAAGCAGCAGAGAGGATGCTAGCTGAGAAAAGCCCCAGCGGCATACAATCCGGTGTAGAGCTAAGCTAGAAGAGGTTTGGGACTCATGAAGATAGTCACAGTTGTCGGTTCAAAGAAGGGCGGAAAGACCACAGTCGTATGCCGGCTAGTCGAGCAACTGAAAGCTTCTGGGCACAAAGTTGCCACGGTGAAATTCTTTGAGCGCGCAGCGAGCATCGACGTTAGCGACAAAGAAACGGAACTCTACAGACGAGCCGGGTCAGATCTCACAATCGCTTCAGGCGTGTCAGAGACCGCGATCCTCAAGAAAGTCGACAAAAGAGAGGATCTGGCGCAGCTACTAACCTACGTGCAGGGCGACACAGATTTCGTGATTTGTGAGGGCATAATCGACGAGAGCCGTCACAGGATAGTGGCAGTGCGAGCACCGTCTGGTATCGAAGAATTCGTGAACAAGAACACTTTTGCAATATCAGGTGTCGTCGCGGCGAAGCACTTTACACACAGACTCCCAATAGTCGACGTGATCGCAGAACCGGAGAAACTGGCCGCGTTGGTCATGTCCCTAACCTGACAACGTGCGCTACGCAGAAGCCGCGGCTATCTCTGATAGTACGCACCATACGCGCATGGCTTGCAGAAAATGTGCCCTTTCTTAGCTGTCTCCTTGTGGTCGTAGACTCGTTCCCCACATGAGTCGCAGGCAACGATATGTGTAGGCCGGCCAGGAACTTCCTCCTTAGGTACAGTAACCTTCACTTTCTCGATGAGTATCAGATCCTCCTCTGGCATCTCCGTGTAGCCTTTGATGATGATTTCCTTCTCCCGGTCCGAGAATTCTTGAATCCGCTCGCCCGGTGCTGTCCATCCTTTTCTTTCAGCAAATCTCATGGCGGCATTG
>CAYGWT010000251.1:0-2380 GCA_964353625.1 uncultured Candidatus Bathyarchaeia archaeon
CAGGTTAGAAAGAAGCGAGATAGTCTAGAGATATCTAGAATTCGTCTTGAGAGCTTTCATGAAGGTCTCTCGATGCAGATCATGCATGTTGGACCGTACTCTGAGGAACCACGCACTATTGACAGGATGAAGAGTTTTGCTCTCGGGCAGGGTTACGTTGCTCGCGGTAAGCATCACGAAATCTATCTTGGAGACCCACGCCGAGCCAAGCCGGAGAAACTGAGAACGATACTGAGACATCCAATAGCAGCCAAATAGCAGCTCAGTCCTTGCGTTCGGCTATCGAGCGTAATACAACAGCCACAAATGAGTTACTCTTCAATCAGTTCGAGCCAGTTACCGTCCGGATCTTTGATGAACGCTATCTGATGTGCTCCACCCTTCAGTCTGAACGGTTCCATTGCTATCACGGTTCCCAGTGCTCGTAGGCTCTCGATTGTGGGCTTCATATCCTTCACGCCTCGCGCGATATGATCAAAGTTGTCACCTTCAACAAGCTGCTTCTTGTCGCGCCAATGAGTTAGTTCGATAGCGCTTCCGTCCGGATCTTCCAAGAAGGCGATTGCGGCGTTGTTCTCTTTGACTTCGAGTCTTCGTGTAAGCTTCAGTCCCAGTCGGTCTCGATAGAAAGCAATTGATTTGTCCAGATCCATCACGTTCAGACAAGTGTGCATAATCCGCAAGCAAGCCACTCAACCAGAGTAGTGAAACACTGACTCATTTGTATTATGAGGCTCGAGAAATCATATTGGCGAAATGTCTCGTTGATTTCTACGAGATGATTTCCTACCCGTGCACACGCCCGCCGTTAGTTCATTCTCCGAAGGCCTATCTAGATTTCGCCGATTAGGCAAGTGACTTTCTCGAGCGATTCCTCGTACCGTTTGGTGAAGGGTAGGCTGAATACTAAGTATTGAACGCCGGCATCGACGTAATCAACTATCCTTTCCTTAGCTGCATTGAAGTCTCCAACAATCGCCCATTCCCTGATCTTACTGATGGTTTCACCAGTCTGTTCACTCAGAAACGTCGCAGATCGCTCAGCCTCCACAGCGGTGTCTTCCATTACCAGATACACGTGCGCTGCCACCATGTGCACATCCGTAGGCTTCGCCTGTTGCGTTAGCTCTGCTCTACCTCGACGGATTTCATCCAAAGTTGGATCTGTCGGGAACCATGCGTCGTATCTGGCGGCTCGCCGAATGGCTGAGTGAGAGTTGCCGCCGATCCAGATTGGCGGTAATTGTTTGGGCGATGTTCCGATCCTAGCATCCTTCACGGTGAAGTGCTCGCCCTCGAAGCTGAACGCTTCACCTTTCCAGAGTCCACGCATGATCTCAAGGCACTCGTCTGTGATGGCTCCCCTCTTTTCAAACCTCACTCCTAAAGTCTCAAACTCACTGCGGTCCCAACCAACACCCACACCTAACATGAAACGTCCACCGGACGCTTCTTGAATGGTCCCTGTAATGTCGGCGAGCAGAACTGGGTTCCTAAGAGATGCGATCAGTACCGACGTCCCAAGATGGATTTTCTTGGTGGCGCCAGACAGGGCTGCCAGCGATGTGAGCGGCTCATATAGACCGCCTGATGCACCCGCAAGAATGTGATCGGCGACCCACACCGATTCGAAACCTAACTCCTCGCACCTCGTTGCATAAGCGACAATGTCTCGGAAATTGACGTTCGATGAAGGCAGATGAATCCCGAACACTGGTTTCGTCATAACGCATCACGCATGTATCAAGACTGAGACTGCAAGAGTCTCTTTTCATGCTTAAATCTCTAGGTCATTTGAATGGCAGATCAGCAAAGAAATTGGAATAGATTCGAATTCAGAATGCGACGCATGGAAGAAGATTCTTCACCTACATCGCAACGTATTGGACTCGTCTAAGTTTCTCGCCTTCAGGCTGAGGCGCCAATTGTTTGTCTACGCGAAGCTGCATGAAATGAACCACATTGTCAGCGACTTTGTAGAGTCTGCTAAGAGCGAGCGGGTTGTCCCTGATCTTCTGAAGATCCGCTTTCGTATTCTCAGCGAGGTTGGAGAGGTTGTACCATATTCCGAAGGGGGGCAACACGTATCCGAGGTTCTGAAGTACGAGAAATACGTCCCACGCGACCTTGTAGGCTCCATCTTCGTGGCCGTTTACGAAGATGCCGACTGGGCGACCCGCCCAATCTACATGCCCTATTTGGAGGCCTATGTCCTGCATGTTGGTCATTCTATCTAGGAAGACCTTCAGGCGGCTGTTCATTCCCTCCCAGTTTATCGGTGTCACGATTATCAACGACTTAGCCCGAACAAGTTTCGGGTAAATTTTTCTCATATCATCATGCAGATTGTTGCATGGGAATCGACAATCGTCGTCAGCCA
>CAYGWT010000252.1:0-1985 GCA_964353625.1 uncultured Candidatus Bathyarchaeia archaeon
ATGTCTCAGGCAACGAAGTACTGCACATCGTGCGGTTCACAGATATCTCAAGACATAAAATACTGTACGAAATGTGGCGCAAGCCAAGGCTAGGTCGACCTGTCAAAGGTCGAGAATCCACCGCACCAAGACCGAGCCGAACCACCGCAGCCGGCATTCGACAACTCGTAGGTTTACCAAGCCTATTCGGGAACAGATCGTTTCGCGCCATTCGGCGCGGAGTCTGACCGTGTTTGCGCGTTGAAGTCCTATCCGGAAGGCGACGGGGTCTCAGCCGCAAGCAGCTGGACCCAGATGTCGAAGGTTCCATCGCGGTTTGAAGCGCAGATTATTGTCATACCCTCACGCCTCCACGATGCGTACACTGCTCAAAGGCCCAAGGAGAAGCCATCGCTACGAGAGTTCCCTTGTTGCGTCGATTATCACGGTCTATTCTCTTGTCCTCAGGTAGGATTATTGAGGACACCATCGCGACGTAGGTAGAGTGTTGGTCATTGGGAAGCGCAAAAGAGATCGATTTGTTTAGGAAGCAGATGATTTTTGAACGAAGTACAGCGCAAGGTCTTCATGCAACGTACGCGAAAACAAAGAATACTGTGCCGAGGCTTCTCTTCAAGGCAATCGAACTCGACTCAACAAAACACGCCCACATGTATGCAACATTGATCGACATGGGGTCAGGAGCCACGATCTCTAAGGTTGAACACTACGAGATGAGAAAGGAACTCGAACGGCATGTTGCAAATGAGAAGATCATGCTTTTTCAAGCACAGAGAATTGCAGCTAATCTGACGGATCCTCGGATGAAGCCGCTGCTCAAGACTATTCTGGCAGATGAGAGAAGACACCACAAAGCGCTTGCAGCCATCCTGAAGACGATTGCGGTCGAAGAGAAAGTAAGCGAAGACGATTGGTGGGACTACCTCAACAAGTGGACAGTCTTCTCAACATAGTCGAATGATCTCTTAGCGTCTTGGAATCATTCATTTGTACTGAGCACGCCAGTTCTTCATCCTCTCCAGTGCTTCTTGGATGTTGCGTTGAGAGGTCGCGAACGACAGCCTCAAGTGACCTTCTCCTGCTTCGCCAAATGCGCTGCCTGGGATAGCTGCCAACTTCGCCTGTTCCAAAAGTTCGTCAGCGATCCTTGCAGAGGGCAGTCCCAGTTCGCTCACGTTGGGGAACGCATAGAAAGTCCCTCTCGGGGGAGTGCAATGGAAGCCACCAATCTCATTCAGGCCTCTCACGATGAGATCTCGTCGCCGACTGTACTCCTCAACCATCTCTCTGACGCAGTCTTGAGGACCTGAAAGAGCTTCTAACGCGGCCTTCTGTGCAGGTGCGGGGGCGCAAGACACCATGTATCCATGCATCTTTCTAATGCCATTTGTGATGGCCTCGTTGGCAACGGCGTAGCCGATGCGCCAACCTGTCATCGCGTACGTCTTGGAAAAGGAGTTAACCGTTATCGTGCAGTCTTTGAACTCAGGTTGTGAAGCGATACTGAAATGCCTGTTTCCGTCAAAGACCAACTTCTCATATACCTCGTCCGACAGAATCAGAAGGCCGCGTTGTTTGGCCAGTTCGGCGAGTTCCAAGAAGCAATTACGTGAGTACATCACACCTGTCGGGTTGTTATGCGAATTGACTATGATTATTTTCGTCTTGGCAGTAATGCGATGAATCAGGTCCACGCTTCTTGGTTCAAAGTCCGGACCACGCAAGGAAACAGGTACCGGCACACCTTCGGCGAGCTGGATAACCCCGACATATGAAGGCCAAGAAGGCTGGAGGACTATCACTTCATCGCCCGGGTTGATGGTCGCTTGAATAGCTGCAAATATCGCGCCATATCCGCCTGCAGTGACCGTGATCTCGGTTCTTGCGTTTGCTTCAATCCCGTTTCCTTCGAGAAGTCTTCGCGATATCTCCTCGCGCAGTTGCAGCAAACCCGCGCCGTGAGTGTAGTGTGTATAACCTTCATG
>CAYGWT010000253.1:0-1863 GCA_964353625.1 uncultured Candidatus Bathyarchaeia archaeon
AGAACAAGGCACACCAGGTTCAAAATGGTTGCCCACAAGAGGCTATTGTAAGGCATCACCCCAAGCGCTATGGCTGTTCGCATGCCTTCGAACATGTAGAGCCCCATGTCCCAAATCTCGAGAAGGTGAACCAGGAAAGCAACCGGGACAATATAAACGAAAGCCAGCAAGGCTTCGGTGACACCAATAAGAGTGAATCCCAGAATCAGCTCTCTTAGCTTCAGCGGAGATGCAAAGAGATTGATGATATTGCGCGACCAGACTCATTCCAGAGAAAGAAGGCAATTTGCTTTGGTGGGGCCGTTACTGCGAATTCATGTCACAGCTGGTCGTTGGTGTCCATCTCCCTGGCTTGCTGGCTTTCTTATGGGTGCGGATGAAATTGTGAAAAGATCCAGAAAAGACACATTTATGGGCTTGATTAACAGGATCTTAACATTCATAATATATAAATAAGGCAGGGGACGATAAAATCCTTGCTCCATCGGGCTAGCGAGAAACTAAGAGAGACAATGTAGATCACGTCACGGAAATTGGCCATCTTACAGGCCGCGTGATGCAACCTTTTTCGACGCTCTGCATTTAACTTAGTAGAAGGGGGGAAACGGAATGAATGAGAGATAAATCGGAACGCATCCGCGTGGAGCAAAGTTGTTCAAGGAGCCCTAGAATAGAAGGGAAGGGCGGTGCCTATCGAGGGAGAGCTTGGAGAGCTGGCCCTTCTGCGACTTCGACAAGGGTGCAAAAGGACGAAAGAAATTCATAGTTTGGATTGTGACAGCGTCAAATAAGGTAAGCAAAATAATAGAAAGGAGGGCAACTAAAAGCGAAATAGCAGTAAACGAATCTAAACAACGACTAGTGGATGTGGTGTGGAGGAAGAGAGTGAAGTAATCTAAGCAAAGGAGGTTAGAATGAGTAAAAGACTTTCAAAATTGGGCTGGATAGTGCTGGCTGTTTTGTTATGCCTGTCTCTTATCGCATTGCCGGCCTGTGGTGGTACTCCAGCCGAACAAGAAGAGGAGGAGGAGGAGGAGGAGGAGGGTATCCCATACAAGAACGATGGTATGTTTGTCGAGATGACCTACGGAGATCCAGAGACGCTTGATCCAGCAGCTGCCTACGATAACGCCAGCGGCGAGGAGCTTAGCTATGTGTATGAGTCGCTCCTGTTCTACGACGGTACAGAAAGTGCTAAGTTCGTGCCAGTTCTGGCTGAAAGCTGGACGTGGAACGATGCAGCTCTGACCTGGACCTTTAAGATCCGCAAGAATGTCAAGTTCCACGAAGGCGGCGACCTGACCCCCTCGGATGTGGAGAACTCGTTCGAGCGGACGATGATCTATGACAGGCTTGGGGGACCTGCCTGGATGCTTTTCGAACCACTGCTACTCGCGGGTGAGTATGCCGGGCTTGCTTTCGCGGATGTCGACGCGGCGGTAGAAGTCAGCGGCGATAACGTTGTGTTTAAGTTAGCTGATGCCGGCTATAAACTGATTTTCCTCCAGACTATCTGCGGCAGCTGGGGCGCGATTATAGACAAGGAATGGTGTGTTGAAAAGGGCGAATGGGACGGCACTGAAGCCGACGCTCCAAATCACTACCAGGTCGAAGACGGCGCCACGTACCTGTGGCTCCACACGAATGGTACCGGCCCCTGGAAATTGAACCTGTGGGATCGAGGCGTGCAGCTCAAAAATGAGAAATTCGCTGGCTACTGGCGAGACCCTGCGCCGTTTGACTGGGTCATTACCCAGATAGTCACCGAATGGACTACTCGAAAGCAGGCGCTCCTGGCCGGGGACGTCGACTTTGCCCTCGTGGACGCGTTGTACTATTCCGAGCTCGATGACATTGCCGGCC
>CAYGWT010000254.1:0-1807 GCA_964353625.1 uncultured Candidatus Bathyarchaeia archaeon
CAGAAACGTTTCTTCGATCTCTCACTGAAGCATGCACGCACCCAAGGGTTCTTCAAGTCGCGCAATATCCAGATTGCTCTGGATACGACGCCGATCTTTGGGCGTGGCGCAGTCGAAGACACCTACAACATGCTGGCAGAGGCTTTGCGTCTGCTCATCAATGCGCTTTGTGCTTTTGTTGACGAGAGTGCCGAGGAGTTTGCCACAGGCCATGACCTGAGTCGCTACGTTACGGCCAAGAGCTTCAAGGGCAGCTTTGACTCCATCGACTGGGACAATGCCGACGATCGCCAAAGTGTACTGAACTGCTTGGTGGCCGACTGTGAGCGGACACTCCTTCTTGCTCAGGAAGCACTCACGGACTCGACTCAAGAGTCTCCCGAGTCCAGCGAGATTGCTAAAGCCAGCACACTCCTGCGGCGCTTACTCGCCCAGGATGTAGAACGGACCAATACTGGTGCGCCTAAAATGACGCAAGGTGTAGCGCAAGACCGCCTCGTCAGTGTGCACGACAGCGAGATGCGTCACGGTCGAAAAAGTGTAAGCCAATGCTTCAACGGCTACAAGGGCGCTCTGGCTGTCGAGCCCTCGAGTCAAATCATCACCGCTGTCGATGTCATCCCGGCCAATGCCCAAGACAGCCAGGATGCCCAGGCACTGATTGACGAGAGTGCCGAGAAGACCGGACTGAGTGTCACAACCGTCATCGGTGATGGCGCATATGGTACGATTGAAGCACGACTCGATGCTCAGGAAGCAACGATACCATACTCACTTGTTGCACCCGTAGCTCAGTTCCCTCACACGGGACGTTTCACCAAGGAAGACTTTCACATCGACATCAAGCACTCAGAGGTTCGCTGTCCTGCCGGACAGGTCACGAGGACGTCTGCCCGACGCACGGAGAAGAAACGCACAGGCCGAACGTTCGCGTATCGCATCTACCGCTTCGCACCAAAACAATGCGGCGCGTGCCCCTTGCGGAGTCAGTGCCTGAAACAGATCACGCCTTACCGGTCGGTGCTCGTGCATGAGCACGAAGGCCTCGTCACCGATGCAAAGGCTTTTCAAAGAACAGACCTCTTCCGCACAATTTACAGAACACGAGTTGCAGTCGAGCACCGGATCGCCAGGCTCATGCGCTTCGGTGCCCGCAACGCTCGCTACTTCGGTTCTTCCAAGGTGCTCTTTCAGTTTGCAATGGCAGCTGCATTGGCCAATCTGACGCTGATGGCCGCTGAGACGCAAAACGGTCTGTCTATTTTCTTTGTGCTCACCTTGATGCTTGCTTTGCTCCTCGTAAGTCGATCGAGGATGGGTTATAGGGCACTATCATCTATCGTGTTATCAAGAATCCGACTTCATCCCCCTGATACCATCAAAACTGGGGGTTGTCAACTGGGTTTCTAGGCTGTCGGACAACTGGGTCTAAGGCTACTCAGCGCACCTTCCGATAAGTTCGGCAGCTTGGTGCTGGAAGCATGCAAGGCGTGATTCTGATGCAAGGCGCGACGCCAGAACGTCCCCTTCTGCACCCAGCAGCGCTAGCCCCATTCACTCACTGGACAACTCTGAAATTAAACATGGGTGTCTTCAATGTGCCCATAAGGCTGATCCACATCGGCAATACCATCTCAGATCCGCGTGCGGTCTTGATATCACCCAGATCGATGATATGCTGCCAGCCAAACCATGATTTCAGCAGTTCAACGACCTTTGCCTTCGCCCCGGCATCATTACCGCTGATGAAGAGATGATGATCGCCGCCGGCTACCAGTTGCGGATTCACCATCACCATTGCATTCAC
>CAYGWT010000255.1:0-7218 GCA_964353625.1 uncultured Candidatus Bathyarchaeia archaeon
CCATGTACGCAGTCGGGATTGCGTTCTCACTCTTGATCTTATGGAATCTCCTGCGGGTAATTGACGCAACACGCGGTGGAATCTCCTCGACACCGGAAGTAACAAGGCCTATGGGACATCGTGCCTACGACCGCGCGCTGAAAAGGGCGCGAGGAGTGTGGGAAGACTCAATCTCAAACCGGCCTTGAACGGGAGGAAGTAGCTCAGACGCACTAAAAGATAATTAGGATCATCCGAGACCTGTTCGGATGTAACCTCGGCTTTTGGAGCTACGGCAAGCGGTCAAGCAGATCTTGAAACGGACAAGCGAGAAGAAAACGCTAGAGGAAATTCTTGTACGAGTCAAAGCATTGCAGGATGCGTTTGAAGAGAACGAGATCGAAGCTGTCTTGCGTGACCCTAAGCATAAGCGAGCACTGCGAGAAGCCGAGGGTGATATCAAGTCTGACAGAGAACGCCCTCTGAAGAGTTTCCTCAAAGACCTGAATAAGAGAACTTGACTCGAACGTACAGGGTCTTGGTAACAGGTCGTTTCGAGTAAGACGTCAGAAGATTGCCTAATAATGTGCAGCTTCACCTCGGCTACCATTTGGCGTACCGGATCAAGATTGCTTTCGAGAGGCCCATAGTCAGAGATAACCGGTCAGAAGTCTATGAGGTCGGTTGGGCTTTCTCGCGTAAGGTCCGTATTCTTTGCAAGTAATTCACGGAGAAACATGCCATCGCAAATATGAGCACCACCAGTTTTGCCGCGAAAACTACGTTGATCGCGTAGGGGTTGGCCGGCCACCAGTTCACGATTATGTCAGGATTCTGCAGTCCCTGAACCGCTAAACCCGCCGACCAGAGAACTATCTGGTACATGACTTCGAAACCGCTCATCATCACGAAGAACCAGGCGGCGACATACAGGATTTCAAAAAGGTGATCTCCCATTCTGAGGAATCGAGCCTTGGAAATCGGTGAGCTCAGTCCGAACGCGTAGGAAACAAAGAACAGGTACGTAAACAACGTGATCGGCTTGATAATGAAACCTGGGAGGTAGACCTCGGCAAGAACCAGATTCTCGCCAACTACATACGGTGAGGTTGGCTTCAAAGAGTAGCTCAAAAGTACCGTAAACGCTAGTAGCCCAAAGACGATCGATAGGATGTTGTTCAGATCCCTCGGCATGAAAGCTCCTTTGGCGAGGCCGTTCAGGGATACGACTTCGCCGACTGCACTAACCTCAATCTTCTTCGGTGTTCCCTGTTTCATGTTTCACATCCTCCTTTCCCACTCGGTGAAGTCAACGATTAAACCGTTGTGACAGTCCAACTTCGAGTCTGCTGGAACTTCTTGCCACGGAGAGATATACATGTTGAGAAGGTGTCATCAATCGATCGCTTGCATACGACCTTTGCGAATTCATCGTTGAAAGAACACCAAGTCCTAGCGGCTGTTGTGGCATGGAGCTAGTCATTTCCTTCGTTACAGAGAATCCGTGTACGTATCCAGCATGTCGCCCCGTCGCTAGTCCTTCCGCTCCGAAGATTATGCTTAGCGAGATGCGCTCCGGCAGCTTCCATTGAGCGTCATGATATTGCCCAACGATGTCAATCGGATGATGCACCCACTCCCCGCTTGGAGTCTGAAGGAGAATTGTGCGATGAGTGGGTGATTGACTCATCTCCGCTGCTGCTTGTCCGAAGATGAAGTCAACTGTGTGCGTTCCATCATTTGTTTCAACTCCGAACACGCCTCTCTCGTTTGATGTGGTGCTGTTGCACGCGCAGGAAGCTTCCAAGAAGATCCAGATTCCCACCTCTTCATCGAGCAGTGCCCGTAGCCTGGTGCCGTCAATTGTCTGTTCAAGACGTGCGTATGTCCACCTGTTGTCCGTGCCATCTTGGAAGAGCTGAATCTCTAGAGCTTTCTTGTTCGCCATTGTCGTTTCCTGTAGCAGGACTTGGTCTCCGTATCCCTTCTCATATTCGAGTTCCCAGAGCATTGGTTTCTTGCCGCCTAGATCTGGATCGGCAACCCAGAGGCCGAATTCAGGGTCTAGGATTGGCGGTGGATATTCTGTTCGACCTTGGAGATGGGTGAATGCCAATCCGGCGACTAGTATGAGAAAGATGGCTGATAGAGGCGCGGTTAGTCTCCTCACGTACCTCAAGTCGCTCGCACCATCTTCGTTTGCTCCGCCCTGTACCAGATCACCAAGGAAACGAGCATCAGAGGCGCCCAATAGATGATGTAGCTGGTTAGTGCCCTGTACGAGAACCACAGAATGATTCCAGGAAAGATCCACAACATGTATCGCAGCTTGTCGAAGTAGACGTAGTAGTTGATTATGAGCACGACCGAGACTGCAACCACAATCACGGAATAGAATGCCTTTCCAATCGGCAGTAGACCCACTTCCGTCAGCAGTGATGGTCCCTGACTAAGTATCACGAGCTCTTCAGTCATCGGAGTCAACACGTTGGTGAACCAAGCTGTTAGATTCATGAGCATGAACGGGAGGTTGATCACGAGAAAGACAGCAGCGGTGACAACTACAAACTTGGTTGTTCGCAGGAGTCTGTCATGAAGATCCTGAGCGCCTTCCGCTCGCATCATGTAGATCAAGAGGAATGGCACCAACAGCCATGGTATCTGCTTCATCGCGCAGGCAAGCCCATAGAAAAGTCCTGAAACGAGGGGTTTGTCCAAGTAGAACGCCGCGAAGATTAGCGGAAGCACCCATAGTGCATCCGACACGCTCGCAGCGGTGAAGTTTATCATCAGATCTGAACCGGCGAACAATGGGAGCAGTATCATAGGCCTCAGGTTTTGTGGGCCTTTCAAGTAGATGGTCAGGATTACGGCGATCTCGAAGAGGAGAATGACCCATCTCATGTCCCACAGCCCCAGAAAAACGAATGGCACGAACACGAGAAAATGAAGCGCGGGATACTGGAAAGTTGTCAAGTAGGCTCCAGAAGTCAAAGGCGTTAGATCAGAGGGTTGAACCGCAAATATCTCCAGCGCTTTTGCCATGTTTTGAGTGTAGGGATTCAAGCCTTGATTTGCGAACAATGTGGCTGAGTAGTGACTATATGCCAGAACATCAGTCCTGTAAGCGCCGTTGTATGCAATCGCTGACACGACGTAAACACTAGTCACTGTAGCCAGCATGAACGGAACCAAGGGAAAGTGACGGAACCTAAGCACAGTGTTGCTTGACAGAAGTGACATTGCAATTATGAGTAGGGAAATTCCGTAGATCACGAGTGTGAGAACTGCGACCTCGGCATGTACGTCGGCTCGGCCTCTATTCCAATTTTGGAATCCTTCGTAAAGTGCGAACTGGCCCGAGAAGAGAAACGTGAGTCTGAGTATGAATACCTCGTCAATTGACGTGAGAATCGAGCTCGGCTTCGTCACTTGTCTTCCGTTGCCTCCCGCCGCTCGCCAGGGTCTTCACCGTGACTGCCACCACCTTCTGTCCTGCGGGTGTTCACTTTTCGAAGAGATCCTCTGAGGGCTTCCAGGATTGGGAAGTTCAGGACAACTATGGTAAGTATGACTATGGAGAGCCACATGACTACTACAGTGCTTTCAGTCCTTCCGGGGCGGAAGAATGGTTGAGGAGACATAACGCGTTTGACCAGCTGTGTCTCTCCGCTCGCGACAATTATGTCACGCCATATTGTCCCACCCGTGTCTTGGCTCACAATCTCGAAGCTAGTCGTACCGTTTCCGCCACTCATAAGCCAAAAATAGACGCGCGGAAGATCGATATTGACCTCCAGTGACAGATCTGCGTACACTTCGGTATAATGGAAGTCGTTGAGGCCCTTGAAGAAGGCCACCATGTCCCCTTTACGCGCCACTACCCTGTCATACTCTGTATCGGGCCATGCGATCTTTCGTCCAACGTAGAGCTGGTCATCTGAGTCTCTGCCCTCGAGCCAACCGCTATCCACCACGCTCTTGATTCGGAGACCATTGGAATTGGTTGAGTTCAGATCGTCAAAGAGAATTCTGCCCCAGTCAGCCGTCGAGCGGATAATCACTCTAGTAGGAGAGGCTTCCCGCCACTCAGGCGTGTTGACCTCTGCGAAGCTGGCGCCACACGCCTGGATGATGATGAGCGCTACAATTACGAGCGCAATATGTCTCCGAATGGGATACAACATTCGAGATTACCATACCCCATCGAGTTGATTTCCAATAGTGCTTGGCGGAGTCAATTCTTTGCGGTCGAGCGTCGTCTCGGATGTGTGTGGTGTTTGCACCGTGACGCGTTTCGCTCGGGCTGAGAGTCTACTCTCAATGTTGAGCACGATCACGATAAAAACGATAATCCACAATGGGAAAAGGAACTCGCCAATTGAGTTGTGGAATGCGTCAAGGTCTGCTCCGGAAGTCGCATACAAGTATCCGTATACTGAGATGATGAATATCCTAAGCACATTCAGAGAGAGGGTGCCCGCCACTCCCGCGACCACATAGAGCATCTTCCTTCTCCACGGTGCAACCAGCTTCGCTGCTAGGAGGATCATGACGAGCGAGTAGATGAGCATGCTGTGAACTCCTACGCTGGGCCAGAAGACGATCAATTGAAAGGTTCCATGCTTGCCCAAAATGGTCAAGTTATTTGCCCATCCGAAAATTGGCAGTCCGAATACTCTTGAGAAAAATCCGACACAGGCGACTATGAAGTTGGCCCAGAACTGTAGTGGGCCGATAGTGCCGTAGGGAAAGAATGCGTCGAGGAGATACATGGCCAACATTCCGACGGAGAAAACGACTGCCGTGAGTGTCGCTTTAAGAGCACGTGCGCCAAACAAAACCGTCGCTAACACAAGAATGTACAGTGCCAAAGCCAAGTAGTCCATCGCCATGAGCCAGCTGTTGCTGACTTCTCCTGAGGCGCCGAGAACTCGACCGACGGAATAGACTGTATCTGTGAACTGTGCGATTGCAGCGACGCCACCGAAATAGAGGAACGCAATGGTCATCAATGCTGCCGCTGCGATCTTCCTAGTTCTGTTCAGTGATGGAATCGCGTTTCTACGGAAATCCATGAACTCAAACGCTAGGAAGAACAGAACAAAGAGAAGGCCGCCTCTTCCGAGCTTTCCAAAACCAGCCCAGCTCAATCCGAAGGTTTCTGGGGCCAGTGCAAGCATGAACAGAATCGGGGCCGCTGAAAGTGCAAGGAACAGGTCAGCAACGTTCAGTCGGCGGAGAATTTGCATACTGAAAGATCTCACTAGTGACGTCATTGCCTTATCGCCGTTTCAACCATTCCAATGATCTACCGCAAATCATGGATGGAAAAGTTGCCCCTAATTTAAAGCTTCGAACCAATGTCGGACGCTCCATCATCACAATCGGGCACGTAGCAAGACATCCAAGTTGATACTTGTAAGCAACGGAGGCCAGCTTTGAATTGCGGCAATCTGTCATCTAGCTCAACCGTGCTTTTCGAAACGTTATCCAAACAAATACGATGCTTCCAACCAAGATGGTCAGACTGGCCACGAAAAGCGCTTGAGCCTGGAAGGCGTTTGTGCTTTTCTCCTCGTTTTTCACCTCTCTCCATGACGCTTCGATGTTCTTCGGGCTATTCATGAAGACGCTAGATGACGGTGCAGAGTCATTAGAATCGCCTACCCATCCCGCGAACACGTACGCCTTGCCCTCAAGCACTAGAAACGGTGCCACGTATAGGTCTACGATTGAATTTTCATCATACCAGCCCGTCCCTGATGTCTGATTAAGTTGTGAGGTGACCTTCAGGTAGTACTGTTTTTGGTAGATCGCGAGCAGGGACACGTCGTGCGACACTGACAGATCTAGATGCGAAGAAGATGCTGTGGTATTCCATTGGCGGAAGACTGCACGGGAATTGTTCTCAAGCAATATGACGGACGGGACGTAGATGTGATGTCCACCCAAAGTTGCTAGCGTCGATACATTGCCCCCTGCTTCCGTGGGATAGATTTGGCCGTCGACTTGAACCGGGACGTTAGGATATCCAACGATGACATTCACCGAGAACGAGTCGGTGATCTGAATGATTACGCTCCTTGCGCCGCCTGGTACGGTTGTCCAGTCTTCGTCCGTTCGAACTAGCGGAATCAGGCTAAGGTGCACGGATCTTGCTCCTGGACCCGATAGTATGGTGTTTGTTAGCTTTGCTTCGCCTTGACCGGTAGTTCTTATCGCAGAGGCGGATGTTATGGACGTAGTGTCAGGGTCGAGCGCGACGACTGCGACCGTGGAATTTGTTGGTGTTGCATACTGTATCTTGACTGTTACGGCGAATGCCTCATCTGTGGCTACCTTGGTGGGTGATGTTACGGACACAATATGGATCTTGGAGGATTCATATGGTTTTGCGGGTACTGTACGGTTGAGTGCAACACTCGTGACCTGCTCTTTCACTCTTTCGAACTGTAAGCCTTTGGTGGTTTCAATGAATTTGATGGTAAGCAAAACGGCTCGTCGATCGTATTCTCCTGTGTCTCTGACCGTCCAGACCTCATGCTCAACATTTGGAATCACATGGAACTCCTTGTGAAACCAGAACCCGTCTCTCCACCCTTCTTCTGGCGCGTTTTTGAAGATGGCTTGACCAGATGCTGTAAATTCTGGCGCGATCTTGTCACCGTATAGCAGAAGAAGGCTGGCTCGCAAGGCGCTCGCTTCTAGAGAAACTGCGAATGAGATGTTTGTTGTGATGATTATGAGGCCGTTAGGGCTAGTCCAATCATTCGGGTGAGCCTGAATCAACTCCTTGACAGCTGCCATAGCACCAACAGAATAGCCGACAACGTACAGGTACGTGTACCCATACTCGTGTGCCCAAGAGCGGATATCCTTGATAAAGTCGCTCGAGCCAAGGTAAGGTTCACGGAAGACCGTTCTATTCAGCGCTGAGTCCACGTAACGAATTGATCCCTTCTTGAGTGCAAGAACGTCGTAGTGTCCCGAGAGGTCTTGGAGGAAATACATGGTGTTGTAGGACTCGAATTCGTATGGGTTCACAAGCAGAGTTGTGGGCTCAACGATTCCGCCCCCAAGCCATATCAGGAGTGTGTCGCTCGCAGCTTGACTCCAGTGATACCAAGTTGCGTCTCCAAGAGAGACAGTTCCGGGCTGAACAATTCCGGACGCCTCAACGGGCTGAATCGCCGACAAAGGAACGAGCATCGCACACAGAAACAGAAGAAGGATGGA
>CAYGWT010000256.1:0-2209 GCA_964353625.1 uncultured Candidatus Bathyarchaeia archaeon
CACTTGTTCCAACAAAGAAGGCAGAGATTGTTGTGTTAGCATGTCCAAAGTGCGGGCAAGAAACTAGACGTTCAGATCCAGTGGTGCAGAAACTCAGGAAGGCCAAGGAATCCGTCGTGGTAATCGGCAAGGATGAGGAGAGTATACGAACTCTCCCGACAGTGAAGATTCACTGCCAGAAATGCGGGCATGGAGAAGCTTTCTATTGGATGGTGCAAACCCGTGGAGGCGATGAAGCCTCAACCCAGTTCTTCAGGTGTGCCAAATGCGGAGTAACATGGCGAGAGTATTCATGAAATCACAATAATTAGAGGCGCGTATGTACCGGTGAGTGCACCAGAATCTGAACCATTATTTCATGTGCCCCGGCGTACCGTTTCGGCTTGAAGACCCTCAGAGAAACTTTTGAGATTAGCACGAGCGAGCGCCTCAAGTCGAGCGTGAGTAGCGTTCCGTAGACGACATGTTCTGCTAGTTAGGCCACGCCTGCCGAGGGCTAGGGTTCACGCAAGCGTAGCCGAGACGAATCTGGCTCAACTGAAGACTCTCCTGCTAGGGCGAGACTGGCGTGGCTTGAATCCATGCATCTGACCCCAGAGACATCATTATGCTTCCAAGAAGCCAATTGGTTATGAAAATTGGCTCGTAGACGCTTCTTACTCATCGCAAGTGAGAGACCCGCAACACTAAAGACCACTGCCACAATCATCGCAACAACCATCGACATTTGAAGTAGGTCGAAAGACCAGGGACCACCGCTTGATGTCGTTCCTGTTTCTGTCTGGGTTTGGTTCTGACTTCTCACGAAATAGTAGATGCCGTCCGATCCTAGTGCTGCTACGATGCAACATGCATTCCCTGAGATCGCGACGCGGCCGCCGCCCGTAACATCCGCTGTTCCCGGGTAAGTGTAGTTTCCCAACAAGTGACCGTCGTCGCTCAGCATTTGAAGCAGTCGAAATGTACCAGAATCAGAATAGGGACTCGAAATAATCACGGCGGAGACGTCTCCCCTGTCCGACATGGATACTGATACAATCGATCCGTTCGCGTCCGTCTCCCAGTACGGGCCGCTTGAATTTCCGAAGAGCAACGCTCCGTCGGGGCTACCGGCAAGGAATCTTTCGCCACTCTCAGAAATCGCGATCATAGGTTTGTTCACGGACCTGCTCCATAGGATTCGCCCCTCGTGATCAAAAGCATCAAGCTGGGAATCGCTCCCAGCCAGAACGTACCGACCTTCCTCGGATACAGCAACGTTCCAGACACATCTTGGAGCAACATATTTCCAAATCTGCTTTCCTTCTCTGTCATACAGAACCACTCCATTTCTCCCGCCGCAGACTGAGCCGAAGCGGACGGACTGTTCTCTCAGAGCAGCGGCCACGTACAATCCGTCAGCGGAGACTGCCACGTTACTGTGCACGTGAAGGAACTCATAGTACCCCACGAGTTCAGCTGCATTCGTGACCTGTTTCCACAACTGGCGGCCTTGCGAATCAAATACAGCAATGAAGGTATAGTTGCCCCAGACGACGCCCGATACCGCCACAAGACTACCGTCCTCAGACATTGACAATGAACTTGCGACTGCTTTCGCGTCCAATGGCGTGGTCCTAATTTGGTGGCCGGTGCTCACGTCATACCAAGTTAGGACAGTCCGTTCTTGGTTCCCTGTTTCAGTCGAGTTGACTGTCACCAGAATTTGGCCGTTCGACGAAATTGCCGAGATACTTGTGGATCCGTAGATTCCGATTGGGCTTATGGTGCCAGTCATCATTATCGTTCCATTGTCATTGATGACAGCAGTGCCCAGCGATTCTCCTGACGAGTATCCGATGGCTATTCTTTTCCCGTCCTGTGAAGCCTGAATGTTGAACGGTAAGGAAGACCCGATCTCGGTGTGCATCCATATGATATTGGCCCCTGCATCCAGCACGTACATCACGTTCTCGCCTCCAACCACGGCCATTGTTCCCGGTCCTGCTATTGCGATCGATCGGACTACCGAACGCAGATTCCTCCTTGACAATACGTTGCCAGATCGGTCAAGAACGTGGATAGTGCCATTCAAATCGCCTACAACGAATCTGGAGCCATCGTTGGCGACGGCGAAGGCTTCCACGCTATAGGGCGCCTTAGAATCCCAGAGTTTCTTGCCTGTCACATCGAACAATATGACATGAGCGTCGTTGAAGAGTCCGCCTGC
>CAYGWT010000257.1:0-1557 GCA_964353625.1 uncultured Candidatus Bathyarchaeia archaeon
CTTCGTTGTCGCGTTAGGATTGGCAATACTCTACGATTTCGCTAAGAATAGCTTCACTCGAAGTGCGATGCGGAATGGAATCGCGTTAGGATTGCTTGGATGGATTGTCTATGGCATTCCATCCGCATTCATAGTATTCAGTAGCATGATTTATCCAATCGGCTTCACGGTAAGTTCCGTGGTTGGGTCACTCGTCTACATGGTCTGTGCGGGAATTACGATCACAAGGCTATCCAAGTAGTATCGCACACGAAGACTGACAATTCGAATTCTCTGCAAACCCACATTCACAGTGACGTTGAGCGGATTTGAGCTCATCTTCGCTCCGAAAGTCCACCAGAAAGCTTCATCTTCTGGCTTTCTGGGCTAGAGCAGCTTTTCTGCTTGCGAAGAGCATAAGGAAGATGCCCAGTAGCCCTATGGCGCTTGCGACGTTAGTGGTTGCTTCTCCTAGGATGCGTCCGTCTATCATAATGATAACCCCTGTCGCAACCAATGCTGCTGGCACTCCAAGCAACAGGTAATCCCACTTCTTCATTCCGACCTACTGCTCCATACACTGTGCACGCGCGTCATATCAATAGCGGTTGAGGGCTTTGGAACAACTTCTGGAGCAAGGATGAAGTGGAGCGATCTGCTGCTACTGAACGCACGACGCATATCATGACCAAGGACAATCTTCAAGAATGTGTAGAAAACATTATGGGGCCGAATCTTGAATGAACGTTCTCATACCGGAGAAGATTTTCCTCACAAAGGGTGTCGGCACCCACAAGGAAAGACTGGCAAGTTTCGAATTGGCTCTTCGCGACGCAGGCATAGCCTCCTGTAACTTAGTCTACGTGTCAAGCATCTTACCTCCAAACTGCACCGTATTGTCGCGGAACGAGGGCTTGGCGCTTTTGAAACCCGGTCAAATACTGTTCTGCGTGATGAGTCGAATTGACACGAATGAGCCGAACAGGTTGATGGCTGCAGCGATAGGGATGGCGATGCCGTACGACAGGGCATTGTATGGCTACCTTTCTGAACACAAGTCGTACGGTCAGACTCAGGAGAAAGCTGGTGACTATGCAGAGGATCTGGCTGCTTCAATGCTTGCATCGACATACGGCGTGTCGTTTGACGTTGACAATGCTTGGGACATAAAGCAAGAGATATGGAACATATCGGGCAAGAGGGTTACTACGAGAAACATTTGCCAATCGGTAGAAGGTAACAAAGACGGACAGTGGACTACAGCAATCGCTGTTGCTGTAATGATCTAGTCTAATTGTTCGCGTGGTTAGGCTGGCGTGCACAAATGATCTTCTTGATCTGACCTTCTCTCTTCAGTCATACTCGATTTCTTGTATGAAAGCGCCGTGCCAGGAGTGATACCAAACCTGTCCAGTGTACGCGTTTACACTGGCCATTCCAGCAATCTCACCGTTGACAGTGAAGTCGAATGTGTAGTAGCCGTAGAATTGCGTCCCCATCTCAACCTTCGCATTATTGGCGGTGCTATCTAGGTACTGCTGTACAAGCTGCGAGGCTTTATCGTTCGAGATCGTGGCT
>CAYGWT010000258.1:0-2329 GCA_964353625.1 uncultured Candidatus Bathyarchaeia archaeon
AAACCGTGTCAATGTCTTTCACATTACAATCCATCCAGGTGAGTTCCGCGGCGACTCCGCTAGACCCTACGCAATCGTCGACCGATTCTTAGCCGATGTCATCAATCCACTCGTAAAAGCTGGGAGGATTCGCTGGGCAACTTTCTCGGAGATGGCAGACTCTTTCTCCCAATGGGAGAAGACTCATCCGAGCGTCGACCCACGCTCTGCTGATACTGCAATGCCAGTCTCTTTTGGCCAAGTCAATGTCGAACGAGATATCACCTACTGTGCTGGTGATAGTTTTCAGCTGAAGATGGACATCTACCGTCCCACGAATACGAATGGACTGGCTCCTGCGCTATTGTACGTCCATGGCGGCGGTTGGACGAAGGGGGACAAAGCATCGGGAGCGGGAGTGCAAGAGATAGGAGAGATGGTAAGGCGAGGCTATCTCGTTGCAGCCGTGAACTATCGTCTCGCACCTGAGTACACGTTCCCGGCACAAATCGAAGATGTCAAATGCGCTGTTCGTTTCCTGAGGGCCAATGCACAATCGTACGGCTTGAACCCTGAGCGAATTGGAGCTTGGGGCGGCAGTGCAGGCGGTCACCTTGTCTCTCTGCTGGGGCTGACTGATCAGGGCGCGGGATTCGAAGGTTCAGGCGGCTACGTGGACCAATCGAGCCGGGTGCAGGCTGTGGTGGACATGTTCGGTCCCAGCGATTTGACACAGGTCTTCAACGGCGCAAATCCACATCTCCTTCAAGAAGTATTCAACGTCACGGATTCACGATCTGAGGTTCTCAAATGGGCCAGTCCTGTATCCTATGCCTCCAGCGACGATCCGCCGTTCTTGATCCTACACGGTGAAAAAGACACGCTCGTGCCCGCGAGTCAGTCGCTGGAACTCTACGACCGGCTCAGAGCCGTCGGTATTCCCGTCACGTTGGTCATAGTCAAGAATGCAGGACATGGTTTCGCTCCTGTGGACGGCGCAATCAGGCCAACCCGTACTGAGATCACGAAATTGATAGCCAATTTCTTTGACCAGCACCTGAGACAACTCAACGGCACGCAAGAAAATGTAGCGAGAAAGTCTCAGATCTTCCAGCCTGACGCGAAATGGTCACGGCTAGTGGACACACATCCATGTTTTGTGCTCCCGGATCATTTGCCTTGTTTGCATGGGAGAGGGCTAGGATATTCCTGGCTGCTCTATTGAGCCATCTCGCCGCCGCTTATGAGATTGACTTCTCCAGTGACATAGGACGCATCATCGCTGGCAAGGTATACGGCGAGTGGGCCAATCTCTTCCGGGCGTCCAGGACGGCGCATCGGAATCCGACCTATGATTTTGGGCCCCAGCTCGGGGTCATCCAGTACAGCTGCATTCATATCGGTTCGAAAATAGCCGGGCGCAATCGCATTCACCCGGACATTGTAACGTGCATTCTCAAGAGCAAGCACGCGAGTTAGCGCGATCACGCCTCCCTTGCTCGCAGCATATGCGCCTAATCCCGGCGGCCCCTTGGCTCCTGCAACCGATGCCATGTTGATAATGCTGCCATTCTTCTGTTCAACCATTAATCGCGTCACTTCACGGCAACAGTAGAAGGTCCCTGTCAGGTTAGTATCGATAATCAGCTTCCACAAATCATCATTCATCTGCGTGACGCGTGATACCCAGCCCACGCCCGCACTGTTCACTAGAACATCAATTCGTCCGAACTCCTTGCGTGTCGTCTCCACCATTCGCGTAACGGATGCGCTGTTAGTCACATCAACCTCCACAGCGATGCCGCGTCTATTTCTTGCGCGAATCTCCTGAACAACTACCTCCAGATGTTCTCTTGTGCGGCTGGCAACAGCTACATCTGCTCCTGCGCCGGCAAATGCGAGCGCCATCGCACGTCCTAAACCTCGCCCGCCTCCTGTGACAAGCGCGACTCTCCCGCTCAGCTGCGACATTCAGCCCTCTCCTCCATCATCGATTTTGGCACGGGTAGGAAATTCTTCTCATTAAGACTCATGCCCTTTCGGCGGCTCCTTAGTCAATGTAACCAGTTCGTAGTCTCTGTTTCCGAGGCCCATCTTCTCGGCGTGTGCCAGCTGAGTGTCTGCAAGATGAAGCATTTTGCCGGTCTTCGGGTCCTTTGAGGAATGGGCCACGGCAAACTTGTCTACTCCAGGCTTCAACTTGCCAACGATGGATTCTGGATTTGGCTCTGCGTTGCTGACAGCGTCAAAGCATGCTTGATCCACAGCCACAGGGTCACGCGATCCAAAGATCCCAATGTCATGAACCAATAACATAGGGCCTACGTCCCAGCAGTCGCATTTGTCAGAG
>CAYGWT010000259.1:0-2449 GCA_964353625.1 uncultured Candidatus Bathyarchaeia archaeon
ACGATTACGAACATGATCTTCATCGGCGTGTGGGTTGACGCGGTCAAACCGTTTGTGCCCATTGCCCCTACCGTCCTCTGGGTCCAAGTCGCGTATCTCTTCCTAGGAACGTTGATCATGGGATTTGGAACCGCACTATACGTAGGAGTAGATGCTGGAGCGGGTCCGCGAGACAGCCTGATGTTTGCGCTGTCACGGATTGGCAAGATGAGCCTACGATGGTCGCGTACACTCCTTGAGTCAGCCACAGTTCTCGTAGGATGGCTACTTGGTGGACCTTTTTGGGTGGGAACAATAATTTCTGCGCTTGCCATCGGACCTGCAGTTCAGTTCGCATTCAAGCTACTGCGAGTCCGCACTTCCCAGCAGCTCTAGGGCCTGTATATGCTGATCTCACGATGCGCAGAAACAAAAACAATCAAATGACGACGCACGACGGTTCAAATTCCAGTGCTCGCACCACTATTCCCACCACCACCAAACCTCGCCAACGAAAATGGAAAACAGACGCCACACTCCTCACAACTCGTATGGTGTGAGATATTGGGTAGGCTAGTGCGCACACACGCGGAAGGTTCTAAGGACTGCATGAGTAACTGTAGTTGCAGAGTGGGAATCGCATGCTGGAGGGGCTGATCTGCGCCCTATATGAGCTGGTTGTGTGTTCCGGTTATGAGAGCGTGGATGCTCTTTCGTTTGATTTCAGTTTTCACTTCGAGACTTAACATCAATAGGGGACCTCTTTTAAACCGATTTTATGGTCTACGATGTTAGACAAAAGGTGAAGTGGCGGCGTCAGAACAAGGATTACTAAAAGCCCCACGAGTGAGGGCAGTTCGACTGCCGCAGCAAAAACAAGTCCACCAACTATGAAGTCCAATTGGTCAAACGGAAACCAAGATTTCCCCGGAGCTATTCCGTGCTGCCTTTTGAAAAAAGACTTCACAGCGTCTCCCGTCATAGCGCCAAACCCCAGAAGCGCACCTAGGAGTAACCCTTCGGGCTCGCCAAAAACAAACTGCTGCATAGCACCAAGAAGAGTTCCGCATAAAGCGCCGCCCACGAAACCTCTGACTGTTTTGGAGGGACCAAAGATCGGTTTGCTTCTGAAAGTTCGCCCGAAATCCAAGGGCGTTTTTCCTCTTAGCCTGAACCAGACAGGGCTTATGCTGGCAAAGTACGCTGGAAGAATAAACCAGATGGCACATAGAAACTCACTCAAGAGGTCCATAGGATGCCTCTTTCACGCTTTTGAAGAAAAGGCTCAGAGATTTGGCGAGGGAAAGTGACATCAATACGAATGCGACGATGAGAAAAGCAAAGTTTAGCGGGTAAAGTTCAAGAATGAAAGAAACCTCCATCGCGAAGAAAACAACAAACGTTGCTTTTCCGAACGCAGTCGGAGACACAAACCTCAAACCCCTCGCCGTGAGGTACAGGTTGTACATCACCATGACCAACTCGCGACTCACAATCGGAACCAATCCCCACCAGGGAAAAAGTCCCATCACAAACAAACTCCCCAACAAAGCCACAAGGTTGACCCTGTCGGCCACAAAGTCAATCACCCTGCCGAACTCGCTTGCCTGTTTGAGGAACCGCGCTATCCTACCATCGGCTACATCCGTGCAGAAAGAAAATGTAACCAAAACCGCGGCTACCAACATGTTCCGCGACAAAATCGCGTACACTATTGGTGCCACAAGCACGAGTCTTGAGAAACTAAGTAGGTTTGGAATGGTGAAGTAAGAGGTTTCTTTTCTGGGGGGCGGATCGGGAATGTGATCCAAGCTATTGTTCCAACCAGTGGCTCCAAGTATGGGTGTTCGGCTAAAATGCTTTTTGAGTCAGGGTAGGACTACGCATCGCAACGCCGAATTCGCTCCACTAGGTTAGTGGATTTTGTGTGTGCGCGCGCACCAGTAATACGCACGCCAATCTTGAAGATCGTGCAGATTCTGGACTCTTCGATCTGTGAGTGTATGGAGAAAGATAGACTCCGCCAACCTCAACCAGAACGGTAGGATATGAGAGAGGGGCATAGTGGTAGACTTCGCCTGTCGGCGTATAGTAGTAGACTTCAGGCGATGGCGCGGCAGCGTGCTCTAGGCTTAGCAGAAAGTTGTTCTTTTATCTCTTCTGCGCCGATTGAGTCTAGCCAATTCAGATAAGGTTCGTTCTCGCTGAGAAGCTCCTCCAACGTCTGAGAAGCTGCGGGTACAAGTCTTATGATCGGTGCCACAGGAGTCACACGAAGACTCGTCAGTTATCTTGGCTCTTAAGATTTCAGTGCGGGGTCATGCGCCTAACGTATCAGCAGAACCGTTGCAACGGAATAAACCATGAAGAATTCCTGAAAGCTCATAATGTGTCGTAATGCGGTCTTCGTGAACGTTAATCTCTGTCAGCTGAGTAGCAGAATGTCCTGATCGTATCGAGAGTCTGAGTG
>CAYGWT010000260.1:0-3954 GCA_964353625.1 uncultured Candidatus Bathyarchaeia archaeon
ATCTGATTTGTGGGATGTCTTGAATTGTCTACAAATGATGCAGAAACGGCGCTCGATCGAACCCGTGTTGACCTCTATATTCGTTCGTACCGAGTGCTACAGTGCACTGGGCTGCGGAGGATCGCTCACTGTGTCGCCTTCAATATACCGATTGCAACTTCCATGCGAGGAAATGATTGTGAACATCAAGACCTCCTCCAATGAGTCATTGAGAGGTCTCGTTTCTTACACAGTTCATGAGGTTAGGTTCTGAACAAGAGACTTGGTCCCGCGGGCCTGATTTGAACAGGCGACGTTCCGGTTTCTATTGTCCGCCTGATAGGCTGAGCGGCCCGCGCCATGGGCACAGGTCTACAGCATCTCCGTCAGGCTATTCACCTGACTCGGAAGCTCTACCAGGCTGAGCTACCGCGGGATCGCCAGGACTCACCGAACGACCGTGAAATAAAGATTGCCGACAACAGATTCAGTATTGGGTTTCGTGCAGGTTTGGAAGAGGAAGAATGCGCCGCCCACAATGAACAAACTTCAGAGCTTGATTGATGTCTCTTCCTTGATTGTTCTGAGAACGAGCACGGTTTCTGTTCCGGCTACTCCTTCTATCTGGCCAATTCGGTCAAGTATCTGCGCCAACTGTTCCGAAGTGCTTGTTCTCATCTTGAGGATTGAATAGTATGCACCGGTTACGTCGTGGATCTCGCAGATCTCGTCAATGCTCTTCAGCTCAGCGAGCATCTTTGGGTACGACTTTGGTTCTGCTTTGACGAGTGCAAATGCGGCTACTTGCTTACCGACGCTCTGGGGGTTCACGACCGCTCTGAAGCCCTTGATAACCCCGCTCTTCTGTAGCTTCTTGACCCTGACGAATATGGTGGCCTCGCTTGTTCCAACCTCTTTGGAGATCTCCTTGAAAGAAATTCGTGCGTCTTCCTGGAGCCGATTCAGTATAGTCTTATCAGTATCGTCGAGATCAACGAACGACATGTTGAATGGCTCGCAGCAGGAGCTATATCAAGAATTCCTACTTGATGGCCGTCAAGCAATACAGGATCACTAATGCATGCCCTAAGGCTTATTAGGGAATCCACATCCCCCATGGGTTCCAATTGCGGATACATTAGCAAATGGGCGAAAATGGCATGTCAAAACGAGTTATTCTTGCCCATGCGGGTGGCCTCGACACCTCGATGGCAATTCCCTGGATCAAAGAAGAATACGGGTAGGTCCATTGTCTTCACTCTATCGTGCCTCCAGACTTGGGCCCGCACGGAGGGAGGCCAGAAGCTTCGTTTCCAGTATTAAATCGGACGAGCACCTGTTCGAATACGTGGTGGAGATCAATCAGGCACACATCGTCATGCTCGGATACGAAAGCATCCTTGCTCGCAATCAAACGCGCAACATCCTGAAAGCACTCATGAAGATACGCGTGATGCCTAAGTCTTCACAGGCCGAAGATGTCCATGTGGCGATTGAGGAAGCCGTAACCAAGCGAGCGGGCAAGTCTGCGGGCGGAAACCTTCAGCTCGCAAAGAGTCGAAACGATCAGGTTGCAACAGCCATTCGAATGCGCCTCCGAAGCGAAGTTCTTCAGACCATGGACTCACTCATCGATCTTCTAGTACAACTACAAGGAGCCATCAGAAAGAACTACAAGATCCTTTTCATTGGCAGGACTCATCTGCAGCCTGCTGAACCGATAACTTTTGGACACTATCTGATGGCTTTCCACGACGCAATCCTCCGTGACTTTGAGAGGCTCGAGGGCTCTTACACTCGGCTGAATCTGTCGCCTATGGGCGGATGCGCTCTCGCCGGTACCAGCATTCCGATCAATCGCAGCATGGTTGCAAAGCTCTTGGGGTTCGATGGTCTTGTCGATAACTCGTTGGATGCAGTCGGCTCTAGAGACTTTGCACTGGAGTTCTTAGCCAACATGGCGGCACTGTCCGTTGACATTAGTCGACTTGCCGAGGATTTCATCCTCTACACAATGCCTGAGGTTCATCAGCTGCTATTGCCGGATGATCTATCGTTCACAAGCAGCATCATGCCACAGAAGAAGAATCCGGACACGATCGAACTCATACGGGCGAAGTGTGCTATTCCTATCGGTGCCTTCTCGCAGACGGCGACAACGCTTCACTCCCTTCCCACAAGCTACAACCTAGACCTACAAGAGATCACACCCAGAATCTGGGCCACATCAAAAACAATGCAAGCACTGGTAGACATCGTCAAGACCATGATCTCTAGAACGAGGACCGGGGAGATTGAAACAACTCGGCCTGACCTGATCATGACCACGGCGACAGAGATCGCCAACGTGCTCGTGACTGAACTAGGAATCTCCTTCCGCAATGCTCACCAGATTGTCGCGTCAGCGGCGCGCAAGTTCTCCCAAAGTGGCTCAGATCAAGCGGATCTGTGGCTACGACTCGTTCTTCAGAAAGCACAACCGATTCCTCCAGATCGATCTGAAAAACTGAAGGCTGCACTGCTTAGAGTTGGCACGCCTGCGGCTGTTGTGATGCACAAGAGATCTGTTGGATCGCCCGCCCCAAGCGAGACCCTTAGGTTGCTGAGAAATCGAGTCAACAAAGTTGGACGCTTGATCAGCCGCCAACGTGTGAGGAAGAATCGGCTCGCTTTCGCGAAGGCACAACTTCACCGACAGGTACTTCGACTAAGCAGACCGTGAAAGATTATTGCAGACTATGTTTGGGAGGGCCCGGCTCTTTTCTTAAAGCCGGCCATTAGTGCTTCGGCAGCCTTTCTAATCTCATCGAGGGACGCCTCATCTTCTATTGTCGAGTAGTCTCCCAAGGGTTGTCCCGTTATCACGGTTTTGATGAGGCGTCGCATAATCTTCCCGCTTCTTGTCTTTGGAAGCATATCGACGAAGTCGATATCATCAATCACAACGATTTTGCCGAGTGATTTCTGAACAAGTTCCTTGAGACCCTTTCGCAATTCCTCGTTTGGGTAGTAACCATCCTTGAGGACGACGAACGCTGCTGCGACCTCTCCTCTCACAGGGTCGGGTTTTCCTACTACGGCTGCCTCTGCGACTGAAGGATGACCGACGAGTGTGCTCTCTATCTCGATTGTACCGATGCGGTGGCTGGCTATCTTGATGATTTCATCCATTCTGCCGAGGAACCAGATGTATCCGTCCTCATCTCTCAGCGCGGCGTCCCCAGTGTAGTAGCAGCGTGGGATCCGTTCCCAGTAGTCCTTAACGTACCGATCATGATCCTTCCAGAGAGTCGGCGTTAGACCGGGAAAGGGGCGCAGACAAACAAAGGTTCCTTTCGCGTTCACGGGAAGGGACTCCCCTCTTTCGTTTACTATATCCGCTTCGATTCCGGGCAGTGGTATTGTTGCTGAGCCGGGCTTGATTGGCAGCATGGCGATGCCCACTGGGTTTCCGACCATCGGACCGCTACTCTCGGTCTGCCACATATGATCGATCACCGGCACCCTATCCTTCAGCACAGTCTGCTGCAACCACTTCCAAGCTGGAGGATTCAGAACTTCGCCTGCGCATACGACGAGGTTGATTGAACTGAGATCATATTTGGCCGGATACTCGTCACCGAACTTCATCAGGCCTCTAACGCCCGTGGGGTACATCCACATTTTGCTCACTCGTTGCTTCTCCGCGATGCGCCACCAGACATCCGGCGTCGGGTAGTCCGGAACGCCCTCGTACATGATGGTCGTGCAGCCGAAGAGTAGTGGCGCATAGATTACGTAGCTGTGACCGACGATCCATCCGATATCCGAGGTCGACCACCAGATGTCTTGGTCACTCATCTTGTAGACCCATCTACCCATGGCATGAATGTAGACTTGGTAACTGCCGTGAGGTTGAACCGTTCCCTTTGGCTTGGCCGTGGTGCCTGAAGTGTGAAGAATGAACGCCAGCTCGTTTGACTCCATCGAAACATA
>CAYGWT010000261.1:0-2964 GCA_964353625.1 uncultured Candidatus Bathyarchaeia archaeon
CTGAACCAAAGGTTATGCAAAGCCAATGAGGTCGATACTCTTGTCTTTTCCGCACGATCGACTCACAGAATAGGTGCGTGAGGGAGACAAATGTCAGAAAGTCTGGGCGAGCATAATCCCTCGCTGAAAGACATCTACTTCATCGATGGCATCGGCCTCTGCTCGAACATCTATGCATTCGTCGAAGATGGGGAGATCTCACTTGTTGATACTGGGTCGTGGATAGGGACCAACAGGATCAGTTCCAGCCTCGAGAGGCTTGGCTTGGGGATCGAGAATGTAACCAGAGTTGTCATAACTCATGGCCACGTAGATCACATAGGAGGACTACCCGAAATTCTGCAGCATTCCTCACCTGAAGTCTTCGTCCATGAGAACGACGCTGCCGGGCTGGAATATTTCAAGATCAAACCACTCAACTACCTGAAGGATGGCGACATGATCCGACTAGGCGGACGAGATCTGAGAGTGCTTCACACTCCCGGACATACCGAAGGAAGCGTGTGCCTGCACGATAATGATCTCGTACTCACAGGCGACACGGCCTTTCCTGGAGGGAATTTTGGAAGAACGGATCTTCCTTCAGGAGATTGGAGGAAGCTCATCGATTCACTTGACAGGCTATGCCTCTTAGATGTTCAGGTCATGCTGCCAGGTCACGGCGAGCCGCTCCTCTCCAATGCATCTATGGACCTCAGATTGGCACGAAAGACCGCGGAGCTTGTCAGGTATTGATCAACCTGAAACGCTGACCGAATGCAACATTAGCCTCTGCAGATCATGAAGCGGGTCAAGACCTAGGGATGGTTCAAAATTGCAGATTGGGATAGTTGCTGACTCCCATGATTGTCTACCAAGAATAAAGGATGCAGTCAATCGGTTAAACTCTGATCCAGTCGAACTGGTGCTTCACGCTGGCGACTACTCCGCGCCATTCGTCACCGACTCCTACAAGTCACTGAAGTCTCGCATGATCGGAGTCCTCGGCAATAACGACGCTGAAAAGATCGCCCTGAGAGACAGGTTTGCAGAGGCAGGGCATGAGATCAGGGGAAGATTTGCAGATGTCAAAGTCGACAATCTGAGGATCGCACTGATTCACGGTGACGAAGACGAGATGCTGAAATCACTGATAAATTCCGGTGGCTACGACGTGGTCGCATTCGGGCACACCCACCAGGCTCAAGTGATCAAGGAAGGGCACACATTGGTGATTAACCCAGGAGAGATCTGTGGCTACTTGACCGGGAAAAGTACGTTCGCAGTTCTGGACACAACGGAAAGAAATGCACGTTTGATCTCAATCTAATTGAATCAACGAATTGCAAGGAAGCGAAGAATCACTGAAACCAGTCTCTAGACATTCCTCTGATCTTCGAGAGATGTCTGAGTTGTTCAAGTTCTCAGAAGAGACGTTAGGAGAGCTTCTTCCAGTATACGGTTCCGAGCTTGAAACTGTGGTTCAAGCTCTCAAGACACCGGGGAAGCGCTACTTCGTGAGAGCAAACATGGTCAAGACAACTCCGAAGGAAGTGGCTGCGAGGCTAATCGAAAGAGGGTTCGACATATCGCAGCACGAGCTGATTCCTGAAGCATTGTGGGTCCCCATTCAGGGACCGTTCGAAGTGTCAGCGCGTCCGAAGAAAGTGATGGTTGACAAATTCACAGCGGAATCAGTTCTGCAAGGCGCTAATGTGTATGCTCCTGGCGTTGCGAGGTGCAAAGGAATTCGAATCGGTGATAGCGTGAACATAATTGACGACGAAGGTGAAACCCTCGCATCTGGCATTGCCCGCATGAATGAAACGCAGATCCTTACCTTCAGAAAAGGACTCGCAGTAGAAGCGACAGAATCGAAATACAGGGTTCCAAGCTTTCGCGAAACACGTGAATTCCGAGAGGGTCTGATTTATCCACAGTCTCTTCCGGCCATTGTCACAAGCAGAGTATTAGACCCCAAGCCGACCGATCTTGTCCTCGATATGACATGTTCGCCAGGGGGAAAGCTCTCACACATCTCTCAATTGATGGGGAATCACGGTCGTGTCATTGGCGTGGATCGCAATAGACGCAAGATCGACAAGACAATGGAGACATGCGCCCGGTTAGGTTGCTCAAATGTCACTTTATTCGTGCACGATAGCAGATACCTTTCGCATGATTTTTCGACCCTCAAACCGGATAAGATTCTCGTCGATCCCCCCTGCAGCGCTCTCGGGATAATGCCAAAGGTCTACGAGTACGCTCCCAAAAGCGAGATCGAAGCACTCGCCAGGTACCAGAAGCAATTCCTTGAAGAAGCGTCTAGGATCGTTAAACCTGGTGGACGGATCGTCTACAGCGTCTGTACACTCACCCTGCAGGAATGCGAGCAGAACGTACTCCATGCCACCGCGCACTGTAACCTATCTATTCAAGCGCAGTCACCCATGCTGGGCGATAGAGCAATTCCAATTGAAAGCAAACCCACAGAGCAATGTCAGAGATTTCATCCGCACAAACACGGCGCAGGTTTCTTCATTGCCCTTCTCGAACGACGGCATTAGTAAGTGACATTCAAACAGCAAAACTTAACCGGGACAACAACTAGATCGGCATTTCTTGATCCATATGGACTTCTCTAATGAAGTCCTAACGAAAGGCAAATCAGGAAAACTCGAAGTGAGAACACTTCAGTCACGCGGGTCTTTCGTGATGTGCAAGTATCTTGACCATGAAACCATGAAGTTGGCCGACAAGAAGACGAAGCTCACGCTGAAAGGGGAAGACGGAACCATTGAAGAGTATTTTGTCATACCGCTGAAAGACCCAAGGAGATCGCTTCTAGTGAAGGCTGAAGATGAGGAGAAGATTAGGAAGGTCTGGAACGAGCAGACGCAACGGGAAGAAGAACTTTGAATTTTCTACACGAATAACTTTGACTCTCACAACCAGTCCACTTGGTGAAGTGTATTGTACGAGGAA
>CAYGWT010000262.1:0-5456 GCA_964353625.1 uncultured Candidatus Bathyarchaeia archaeon
GATTGTGCGTATTGATTCAGCGTCCTTTGCATCCCACTCACAGAATATTTTCGTTATCTTACCTTGCTCATTCATCTGAAGCCAAGCGCCAACCCAGTAGGCGTCCGCGCCTGACATGGCCTTAGATGCCTTAGCGATTGGAGCCGCCTGCTCCACTGTTGCGGGCGAGGGTAGCGTGTGAACAACCAGAAACTTGCCCATTAGTCATTCTCACCTCCCTTTCTCGAGTTCGGGTACTTTTTGTCATCGCGCCCCTCCTCGGCGCTCCATCGAATAGCAATAGAAAGTAGCGAACGCCAAATAGGCAAACAGTGATGTCTCAGAAAGCAACTAGACTATGGGACTTGTCAGGATTTGAGACTTTGCATGGACTCCTGCTGTCTGCCTAGCCCTACTTTGTCTTGTTTCGCGTGTAGATTTCTACAACGGTAACACTTGAACCACTTAATCACACCACACTCGGTTATGCTGCATCCAGCTTTTCGACACGCCATCTACAACTGCTTGTTCTCGCTCCCATTTCCTGAAGAACACAATTCCCGTCACGAGCGCATCCCGAGCACTCGCCCACTGAGCGAACCTCCGTCTACTTAGACCAATAACGAACCATACTTTCTAAAGTGTTGCCAGTTGGGTTGGGTTCAGGCCAACCTTGCAAACCTGGCAGTCTCTCACGCTTTGCCCTTCTTGACCTTCTCCAGAATCATTTGGTGATCGTTCAGTGACATCAGCACTTTCGCCGGCCTTCTTCACCGACACGCTGCCGGATTCTGTGTTTCTTAGCAAGTGTAATATGTAGCCGTGGCGGACCTTATCGTGTAACGTGGGTACTAGTCATGCGTTCTAGACTTGGAATGAAGACTGTTCCGAAGTTAGTGTTTGCTTTCGTATTGATTGCCATGATGGTTTCGGCGGCGTATGCTCCATCCGTGCCGTATACGCTCCTTTGGAGTGATCCGGTGAATGTGGTGGACATCGCAGTGTCTGAGGATGGTAGGTACGTGGTTGTTGGGTCGGACTCGCTAGACGGTGGGCAGGTTCGATTCTATGACCGAACCAGCGCCAATCCGAAGATACCAATCTGGTCGGTTCCGAATCCTCTCAACCCAACAGTTCTTGTTTACTCGGTCGCGATCTCTGCAGACGGAGACTCTGTTGCTGCAGGTTACTCCTCGTCAGACGGAGGCCCCGCTAGATACGGAGTTGCATACTGGAAGAACGCGAGAACACTGACGAACCCAGACCCACCTACTTGGGTGAGCAAGAATCTGGGGGGCCCGATTGAGAAGCGAGCATTGGATATGTCGGATGATGGAAACTACGTTGTGGCGTGCGGAACAGGTACAAGCGTCTATTACTGGGCTGACGCGAAAGCCAAATCGGGACTAGATGTCGACACTTCTTGGAGTAGAGGCTTCACTTTCAGCGTTGAGGCAGTTGATGTCTCAAGCGATGGGGATTATGTGGTGGCTGGGTTTGGGACCGATGTTGCCTACTGGAAGGGCGCTAAGGCTCTGACCCTCTCGCCGGCTCCTTTCTGGACTGCGGCTGAGCCAGATGCACCAGTTGTCGCTGTAGCTGTTTCGGATGATGGGAATTATGTTGCGGCTGCCACGGTGGCTGACGCTTCGGTCCACTACTGGGCCGGAGCAAAGAGTTTGGGCTCCAACCCATCAAGCACATGGTGGGGTGGAAAGGACGTTTCTTTCACGTCGTTGGATATGTCAAGTGACGGCAACTCGGTAATAGCTGGAACCGGTACTGGAGTCTACTTCTGGGGTGGAGCAAGAACACTCACCGGCAAGCCGCAGAATCCAAGCTGGATCTATCCCACTAGCACTGTATCAGAGGTAGCGATTGATGATGCAGGAGACTACATGGCGGCCGCCAACCCAGTCGAACCACCACACATCGTCCATTTCCTCGACAGTAGCGGCAATGCGAAGTGGACTTACCAAGTTGATTTGCACGTCAACGCGCTCTCAATCTCCTCTGACGGTGGAACCCTAGCAGTCGGAACTGAACCGCTCGGAGCGATCAACACAGCTTACCTCTTTGACACAGGCTTCCCGATTCATGTTGGCGCACCAGTCGGCGGCTTCCTTGAGCCTGTGAACAAACTCACAGTCTTCGCACCATACTTGGCATTGTTCGGACTCGTTGCCGCAGTCGCAATCGTCGTTGTGAAACCGTGGAAGAAACGCGAGACCTGACAATTCCCGTTCCAGTCACAGCTCTAAACCTTCGTGACAGAGCACTCACATACTGCTAGGCTTCACAGTGCTGAAGCGTCGCTCCATGGCAGTGTGACACTTCTTTGCGAGTGATAGCGTCGCCGATGTGAGCGCATGCGTGAATGCGTCGTCTGCGGCCGAATCTGCCTTGATGAGGAGGCGGGCCTCTGCGTCAAATGTAGTGCAAAAGTCAGTCTAGGTCTTCGCTGTCAGAATTGTTTGCTCTGGATCTCAAGCGAGAGAGGCAAGCCCTGCCCGAGATGTGCGAATGCTTGAATCACGTTTATACCATCCGTCCTGCCTACGACACTCTCACAAGGAGCGAAACAAGAAAGAAAGCAAGTAGGGGGTAATATCACATGCAAAAACCATACGGAAAAGCCCCAAAAACACCCACTATATTAGTAGAACAGTGGAGCTAATGCAAGCGATAGCAGCCTATTCATTTCAGGGGGATTGTGCAACTGATTTCCAAGGACGAGCTTGAAGCATATAGGCGAGGCGGACAAATCATCTCACAGCTTCGAAAGACCGTGCCTACGTTCGTACACGAAGGCGGGCTCATCCTTGAGCTGTGCGAACGGGTTGAGGCAGAGATAATCTCTCTCGGGGGACAGCCTGCTTTTCCGTGCAATGTCAGCATCAACGAAGTGGCCGCTCATTACACATCACCTTGGGCGGATGCAAGTGTGCTGCCAAAGGATTCCGTCGTAAAAGTCGATTTTGGGGTGCACATAGACGGTTACATCAATGATTCAGCTGTCACCGTCTCGCTTAGCCCGATCCATCGTTCGATGATTGAAGTGGCTGAGGAAGCACTTCGTGCTGGAATCACGAGAATCGCCCATGGTGTCCGATTCTCCGAAATCGGAGAACAAATCGAGAAGACGATACTACAATACGGCTGTAGACCAATCCAAAACCTCACAGGGCACAAAGTAGAGCGCTACACAATCCATGCTGGCCGATCGGTCCCGAATGTATCTGGACCCATACCAGGACGTTTCCAGACAGGCGATGTCTATGCAATTGAACCCTTCGTCACCTTAAAGGATGCAGCCGGAAGAGTTGAGGATTCTGCTCAGATGTACATCTACAGGGCGGTCAGAGAAAGAGGAGTACAGTCTGAATCAGCCAAGAGGATCGTGGAGCATGTTCGAAGAACGTATAGAACCTTGCCTTTTGCATCCAGATGGCTCTACGCGCCATTAGGCAGGGCTATTGTTGAGACCGGCTTTCTTGAGGCTGTCAACGCGAAATGCATCTCCGGATACCCTGTATTGGTTGAAGCAAGCGGCAGGGTCGTGACGCAAGCCGAGCATACGGTTGTGGTGAAAGAGAACGGCTGCGAGGTCTTGACGATCTAGGAACGACCCTTGGCGGGTTCTTCAGCATATATCGAGTCGACACGCATTGTTCCGTTGCACTGCTGACATTTGCCTATTTCTTTGTATACGAAATCGCCTTGTGAGAAGCCACGTACCACCTTGAATCCGCAGCTTGCACAGAGGACCACGGAGAGCACTTTCACCGCAAGGTTCCGCAGCAATATGACTCTCCTTCGCATCTGCATGATCGAAGAAACAGCTAGCACAATTGCCACTGAACTGGCGGCTGCGTAGAAGTAGAAGCTGTCCATGTTGCCTTGTTGTTGGAAGCTGAAGGCGGAATACATCGCCCAAATGGCCCACGCGAGTATTATGATGCTGAATATTACCATCAGGTAGCTGTATGCGCTACTTTTTTTTGCTTCCATCTCTGCCACCTATTGTGCTATGCCTACCGTATTCCCGATCCCGGCAACGATTATCAAGTCGCTTTCTTTCGTTCTTTCGTTAATGAGGGCCTTGATTCTCTGGATGACGGCCTCCGCGGCTTCAGCAATCTCCTTCTTCATTGGCGTGATTGCTTCCTGAATGCTCTGCTTGACTATGATCGCGTAGACAGGAATCTTGTACTTCGTAGCCTCCTCCTCTATCTTGAACCGTTCCGTTCCAACTCCCCCAATTGCTGCTCCGATGCCTTCTGTTATCTCTCCAGTCTTTTCGCCTTCGAATTTCAATGCCGCATCGACCATTATGACCATTGCAACCTTCCCGTTATTTTCCTCAATGACAGTTCGAATTGCGTCTCCTGGTTTGCCAACGTTCCCTCCGGGGCCCTTTGCCTTCAAGGCTATGACGCGACGCCCTTCGATTGCTATTTCTGCGACCATAACATCCTTGTCGACCTCACGCTTCTCGTGGTCTCTCATTAGTCTCGCCGCCACCAACGCGCCGGCTCCATCTCCGACCGGTTGGCCTTGGGCGAAGGCTTTTGCAGCACCTGAGTATGCTTCTGCCTCCTGCATGATCAGGGGGAGAAGCATCTGGAGCTGGAGTATCACATAGAAACTTGAAGTCTTCTTTCCAAGAAGATAGAAGTGTCTGACTATCTTGTAGAGTAGATTGAGTGCCCAAGATGCCTCGACTAAGTTCTCAAGGTTGTTTGCCTGTGCATCCGTCGCTTCTGGAGCGATTTTCTTTACATCTGATTTGAACTTTAGATCACGCACATCCAATAGGTGATCAAGCTTCCCGATTACTCCAGCTGGATCGAGAGCAACTGGATCTATGAAGAACTGCTCAAGAAGGCCAGAGAGTGCAGGGGACGGATCATCCTTCGGCTTTCCAATCTCCTTGATCGTACGAAGTGCTAGAGCCTTCGCATCATTCCTGATGAATTCAAGTTTCCTGACAGCTCCGTCCAGCTGGAGGATCGCGATCCGGCTTTGTATCTGCTGACCAAAGAAAAAGGAGGCAAATATCATCCCGAATATGACGAGATTCATCAGATTCGAAAGGATACTGCCATCTCCTGTCGGGGTGAGCTGAAGCAGCACGTCAAATATCAAATCAGTATCCTCAATTAATCGGGCACTACGATTAGGCGGCGTTATAAACATTCATCGATAATTCTGACAAGAAAGATGATGGAGTTGGCAGCGGTCCAAGTTTCGCGTGGCCTTGCGGAACACACTACAGCCTGAATCGCCTGGGAGATTCACTTCCGTGTTCGAAATGGGAACGGGTCCTAGCTCCCAGCTATGGCCGCCAACTCCGGCAAAAAGTGCGGCGACAGATAATTAAGCGTTACTTGAAAACAGAATTTGCTATCTTTTCACTTCTTGCGGATTCGTAATGTATCCTCCACATTCTTCGCAATAGTATTGATCTACAGCTG
>CAYGWT010000263.1:0-2182 GCA_964353625.1 uncultured Candidatus Bathyarchaeia archaeon
GAAAACGTGCTCAGCCTCCACCGCCTCAAGATCGTGCGCCATTTCCTGTACTTCTTCAATCTTATGCCACTGCGGCTCAGCCAAACCCTTAACCGCCCTGACAGCAGCTTTAGCTGCATTCAAATACTTTTCCAACTCCAGAACCGCCTCAAGGGCCTCGAGACGCTCTTCAAGGTATCCCACCTGCACCAGCAGTGAGCCTTCGTCCTTTTTGTCTCTTCCCTCCCATGCCGACCACAGGTGTTCCACTTCCTCAATCGTGTCCAAATAGGCCGCGAGAAGAGAAATATCTTCTGCTGTCGCACACCTTCGCCCGTTCACTCGCACATCTTTCGGTATGTAACGAGTGTCCCTTACTACTCTGGGAGCCAAGGGCCCCCATCCCATGGCCCCACCTTTCTCTAGATGATTCAGTAGAGCGTGAGCATCAGATCGCAGCTTGTTCTTATCCAAAGAATCGGGGTATTCGACCCTAACCGTTTGAGCGATAGCAGCCTTTCCCCGCAAATCCTTCAAGTGATCTACCATGAAACTACGCATCTGTTTCCATGGTGTATCATTGTCACTCAGAATATCTGAGACAGCCTGAGGAATCCATATGAATCTCTTCTTGACGCTCCCTACCGCAGCAATCAGACGCGATGCAGAGTCAGTCAATGCACTTCTTTTTCTGACATCTGCCATCATAAGTATGCGAAAGCGCGGCGACTCACGCCGAGAACCATACGCCTCCAGTGTTCGGCGGATGTTCTTCTCATCGTCTATCATTCTCACAAACTGAGCCGTATCAGGCATGTCTTCTCGGTTAACTAGGACCAGTTTCAACTCAGAACAGTACTCATTGGACAACTCCCTTTGCAGCTTCACCAATTCTACAAACTCAGCACTTGATAATGGACAGGGCCCATTGGCTTCTATGTCATCGGCCATCCAGGCAAATCGGCTCTCCTCTTTTTTGACACGCTGGGCAATCTGCTGTGCCGTACCTGTGTATTTGCCCCCAGCTACTTGGTGCTGGTAGGTGTTTATTTCCCGTAGCTCCCTTAGGAGGCGTTCCGTGTTAGCTGTGCTCTTCTGAGTTTCAAACAAGGATGAAAGAAGCCGTTCTATCTCTGCCCGGCTGGCAGCCCGATTCCATTCGGAATATCTCTGGCTGATGCCCTGGACAGATGCCTCAAGTTCTTGGCGAGCTGCTTGGTCGTTCCCTAAGAGGATGACACATAGGTCTGCTATCTCTTCAGGTATCTTATCTTTTAACACCCTCAGCGCGCGTGGAGTCTGGCTGGTAACCAAGACCCTCTTACCCTGGGCAAGCGCAGGTGGCAGATCAGGTTGGCAATGGTGTGGCTCTTGCCAGTGCCTGGTGGCCCCTGTACCAAGATACCGCGGCGAGACATAACCTGATTGACAATTTGGGCTTGTTCCTCATTTGCTGGCAAGGGAAGATAAAGGGTCTTGTCAGCTAGTTTTCCGCTGATTGGCTCTTTGCCGGCATCATTGAGCACGGGAATATTCTCGGATATTTCGCAGAGAAGACTTACTCCCTGGGGAATCCTGCCACCGTTGCCAATCTGCTCTGCAATCTTGGCAAAACATTCAACCTGGCTCCGCTCGGTGCGTTGCCGGAGTATTATGGCGGGGGCGAAAGTAACAGTGGGCTTGTTTGTACATCGTTCTGGAGGCACTAGCGAATCTGAGTACATTCCGTCTGGACTAACTGACTGAACCCAGCTTCGCAAAACATTGTCAACTTTCTCTCTCTCCCAGGGTGACTCCTTGATCGAATCCAACAAGGCCTCGACCTGCTTCTGCTGACGAATCGGCGGAAGACGGTCGGGCTCAATCATTTCGGTTTCAAAGCGAAGTTTGATACCATCAGGCGCACCTTGTAAGGTAAACATCGCCCGGTTGGCGTCAAAGGTAAGGTAAGCGTCTCCTACAATTACATGCCGTCTAATAATCTGATTATCGGGTGTCTCCCAAGTCAGAAGCCCTAAACCAAGTAAAAGCTCGTAACGCTCACCCAGCTTTTGCAGCTGCGCATGAATTGAGAAAAGTTGAAAGTAGAGGTCATTGGCTACCTTCCATGGTCTGTACGCTTCACACCATTGCAACCAGCTATCATTAATGTAGTGTTGCCATTCCTGCACTATTTCGGGGGGTGCAGAGTCTCTTAAGCGTG
>CAYGWT010000264.1:0-2094 GCA_964353625.1 uncultured Candidatus Bathyarchaeia archaeon
TCCAACAACGACTGGATCTGGCGCGTACGGAACTAGAGAACAGCCAACAGCAACTGCTCGAAAGTAAGACGGTCCTACTACAAAAACTTCGAGAGGTCTTTCCCGGTTTTGTTGACTTGGCAATAAGAAGACTTGTGGAGAAGAACGCTTCACGCATCGATCAAATGTCTCCTGAAGAGCTTAGGAAGATGAAGATAGAGATTGAGAATGAGAAGCCCAAAGCGATTGAGAATGCTTTGAAAACATTCGATTCATGCCCAGATTGGCTGTGGTGCCCATCGTCAGCTACAGGATATAGGGAGGACCCGATCGACGACTCCGGGGTTAGCGAAGGGGGAGCTATCTGGAAGGTGCTTCAGGGATACAGTAAACCTTTGGAAGAGATCTTCATCAGATATGGCCTAAGTGTCGGATTACCTATGGACCCCGGCGCAACCATTACTGATTACCCCTTGAAGCTACCTTATCGCTTCTTGGAAGATCATGCATTAAAGGAGCTTAACACAGCCGTCGGCGAAGCTCACGAAAGGTTCTGCAGGCTAAAACGTGATGTTGAAGTTATGGAAATACAGCTCAAAGAAACCGGAGCCGTGGAGAAATTTGAATCGGCCTAGACTTCAAACCCTGGCGAGGTTGTGGGCAGTCGCCTGCCGTCGCAGTTAGGTCGGTCTTGTCACCGTGACCTCGATCGTTGATACGTTTCATACTTGTCCTTCCCCCCTAACTGTTCGGTTGCGATGGTGATGTTCTTCACGTGAAGCTTACCTTCGAAGAATCGTCTTCTGCACACTTCGACGAAGTCGACGGCTGCTGATATGGCTCGGCCTCTCGCTTTGATTATGACCTCACTGCCGCCGCTGGTGAAATGCATCACAATCGCTGTAACATACGCCATGATAGTCTTCTGTCCAATGAAAATCTTCTTGGAAGGTATTCCACTCTGCCGCGTAGCTGGGGGGGTGTCTCGACTTTCTGCTGTTCTGTCATGTTCCGCTCACCACTTTCTGCTTCTGTTACACATTGGATAGGATGAAGGAGTGAGGTTGTGGGTCACATCTTCTCAGGGCGACCTTACTGCGTTGATTGGTTCTCTACGACTTGCAGTCTGCCCTTTCTGCCAAGGCTAACTTGCAGTTCACCCCTGAAGGTTCTTACCCGTCCATTATTGATCTGAACTGTGTCTCCGATCGACACTCTGTCTATTTCGGCGTTCCAGAGTGACATCCTCATAGACCCGGTGCCATCGGAGATTGTCGCAGTCGAAAGAGTGAGAGCATCGCCGAACCTTGAGAAGACGTACCTCGGGATTGATTTCCCAATGATCTTCGCGTTCAGATTGACGCGTCTGACCCTGGCATCTATGTCTTTGATTTGGAGGTCGCTCGTTTCCAACGTTTCCATTCTGCTAGCTGGAGTGAATTCGATTAGTGCGAAACTCGCGGGGTCCACTTCCGGTATATGCCTCAACAGGTTCTGGCTAAGGTGTAGCTGCGCGATCACCTTGTGATCTTGGGTTACGAGAAAGACGCCATTATCTTCTATCTTTTGGCGGAGTTGGATCGATACGCCATTGTGCGACGATTTCTCATGAGTCCACGCATGTGGAAAGCACATAAGAAATTCACGTGTGTCAAGTCCGTATTTCTTTGAGACCCCGATCAAATACCAGAGACGAGCCATTTCGGCCATGGATTGCCGTTGGCCGCGGGGTCCCCTCCGCCCATAGTGTGCCATCTCTCTTGGCAGACCTTTCAACAAGATCGTTACATGTTGGGTTGCCCAGCTCTTTAAGACCCCTACGTACACGTGGGCAAGTGTGCATTCCCTAACCACCTGACAACAATAGCGAGTCTACTGCTCACCATAGCTCGGGAAGGCGACTGCCAGGAACCCGGTCAGACTCTGCTAAGACTACTTCCGACATTGTGGCTGCTGTAGTTGGAGGCGAAAAGAAGCAGGGTCTTAGGTTCCTTCCATAGTCATCAAGGTCAGCGATGATCTGAGGTTCTTGAGTTTGCGGAACTTCGAAGTTATGACTTCTTTAAGTGCTGTCATCGTCTCCGCCTCGACTTTGGCGACGATGTCATATACGCC
>CAYGWT010000265.1:0-3282 GCA_964353625.1 uncultured Candidatus Bathyarchaeia archaeon
GGTTCAGCGCCTGAGAGTCCTGGGCGTGAAGGCGAAGATGAAATAACTGAGGGAGAAGCGCAAGCTTACTCAAGAGGCTCGGGCTGAGAAAGTGGACGTCACAAGACAGACAATACTCTTCGTAGAAAAGGGAAAATACAACCCCTCATTGAGGCTGGCCTACAGGATCGCGCGAGCGCTGAACTCGAAGATCGAAGACATATTCTCATTTGAAGACGGGAGACTCTAGGAACATGAGAACAACTACTTGACTTAACGATGCGGGCACCAGATTTGAACCATCATGAGGCGCAGTTGTCTGGGCACCAAGAGACCTCTTGTCGGCGAACCGGATCAAACCAACAGATGATGGGTGAGGGCAGAGTGGCTGGAAGAACGATGAAAGCAGTGCTCGCTAGTGCTCTGGGATATGCTTTGGTTGTTGTATCTGCCTTCGTGATATCCGCAACTATCGAAGTTATGACCGGCTACTACCCATCATTGCACTTTTTCACGTTGGCGTTGATTACTTTCAGGCTGATTGAGATCGCTCAGGCTTTCTTGATAGTGCCTCCGCTTATCGCCATGTTTGCGACTATTCTTCTCTCGCGTATCCCCATGGATACGAGGATTGCTGGAGGGCTTGGCTTGGCTTCGTACTACATTTTGGTCGGGCTCATTTTTGCGGCAATAGGTGGAGGAGATTTTCCGTATGAAATTATGATCATCTGGGTTGCTTTGGTATTTTTCTTCGGTTTCTTGTCTGCAACAGCCATAGACACATTCGAGAGATTGCTTGGATCCAGAGAGCGCAAGTCCCAGTCTAAAATTTGAACCGTCATTGGGGTTGGTTGTGTGTGTAGGTACCTTGGTGCGAGCGCTCGAAATTGACTGTCAATGTGTGTGCACCGAGAGACCACGCACAAAAAACTGTTCATGCCTTGGCGCTGTAGCCATCCCTACTATTGCCACGCTATCGTTGCTTTTCCGCGCGTCTGTCCCTTTCTGCAAGTTGTCGTTCTTGATTCAGTGTGTGAGTAGTCTGGTGAGGATGTCACAATTTGAACCTTAGTCAGATGAGCCCAGACTCGACTTCTCCAATCGTCACTAGTGTTGTGGCAGCCGTAACAATAGAGCGACTATCTCCCCAAAGGTGTTCGTTGTTTCGCTGTCGGCACAGAATGTCGTCCGGCGTCTTCCGAAGCACCATCAAGCACTCGACTGGTTAGAAATGAGGGCATATTGTATTGCTGGGCGCGTGCCTATCTGTACGGGGATCACCATCTCTTTGCCTGATCTCATTATGCCGACTTGTATCGTCTGTCCTGGGACGGCATGCCTCTCCAAGTATGCAGAAAGTGCATCGTAGTTAACGATCTTGTTTCCGTCAAACGATATTATGATGTCGCCTCCTGTGAGGTATTGTTGATCTCCAATCGTGGTATCTTGGGTGCCGCCTCTTAGACCTGCTTTGCTTGCGGGTCCGTTGGGCACTATGCTCTCAATCAATACCCCCCATGTTATGGGCGTTCGCATCGCTTGAGAGAGCTGATAGTCCATGTCCACAAGCTGGACACCCAAGTATGGATGTCTATCATACCTGCCATCCTTCACGAGGTATGGTAGTTCTCTGGAGATTGTATCGGATGGGATGGCGAAGCCAAGTCCCTCAGAGCCGCTGGTGGTGGCTGTGGTGATTCCTACAACCATTCCGTTGGAGTCAATGAGGGGGCCTCCTGAGTTGCCGGGGTTTATTGCAGCGCTGAACTGTATTGTGTCAGCGATCGCAAACCCGCCTGCCGTGTCTTCCTGTAAGCTCCTTCCAACTTGACTTACGACTCCCACCGTGATTGTACCAGATAAGCCGTAGGGGTTTCCAATAGCCACCACTGATTCACCGACCTTAAGAGAAGATGAGACTCCTAGCTGCAGTGGATGAAATTCCGCTGGTGAGGCTTCAACTGATACAACTGCAAGATCGCTGTAAGCGTCAGAGCCCACGACCGTTGCCGGATATGCGTCTCCGTTCGAGAACGTAACCGTGGAATCTGTAAGACCGTTGACTACGTGGAAGTTGGTTATTATGTAGTATGAATTGGTGTATGCGATCACAAAGCCGGTCCCAAGCACGCTTCCAGTACCTGTTATATCGGTGATGACTCCCTGCACAGTCACCACGCTGGGACTCGCTTGCGCATATATCGTAACTGGGTCAAGTTGCGCCCCCATAGGCACTACTTGAGTCATCGTAACCGTCGTTGCCGTCATCCGAGTTTGTTGAAGCAGTGGACTATAGTACAACGCAACTGAGCCTACGACTACGATTACCAAAAGAAGAACGGCAATCGTTCTTCGCGAATTGTTAGAGGTAACCTGCAAATCTAATACACCCTAGCGAAACTACGTAGAGCAGCACTCCGAGAATAAGTCTCGCTGTTTGAATAAGAGCAAGATAGCGCAAACCGGCTTTGCGAATGCAGCCCCATTTGACTGGGAACTCACGTTAACATGCAAGTTCTAGAACACTCTCACTAGAGATGAACATTCAAAATTCGAAGCACAGCGCGTGGTTAGCGGGGCGCCTCATTCCCTTACCTGTTAGGAGCTGTGGATAACCATCCACTATTGCCGGTTACTAAAGAGCATGACCCGTTGTGTCGTAGTTAGTGTGTCATTCGGGTCATTTCTGTGCCACTGGCATCGATCGCTATTTCTCTCACAGTAACTGCAAACCCGTGGTGTCTGCGGTCGCTTTGGCGCGAGCTTCGTAATTTGAACCATCATCGTTGAAGTAATTTTTGTGTGTGTAGCTCTTGATGCGGGCGTCCGGATTTGAACCGTCGTCCGTCGTTCGTGTAATTTCGTGTGTGTGACCTTGCTGGTGCGTGCGTCGAGATTTGAACTCCTATTTGACCACTTGGTCATAGGTTAGTCGTCCGTTATCAAACCGAGACGGGAGAGGTGGGAGGGGTAGGGAGATAGTGTATACACTAAGTTGCTGCTTTCTCATCCCTTGTGTATCTCTTGCCGCAGCTAGGGATAATTTGATGCATGACTTCTACGATGGTTGCTTCGAATTTCGGGGATGCGGAGCTACGACGGGTTTGAATATTATGAAGTCAGATGAATGTAGTTGAACCAAAGCCAGAGTAGGAAGAGTCCCACCATGAGTTTTCATTATGAGACTAGGGAGTTGTCTCCTTCAACTTGGGGTGATTTTGAGAGGTTATTCGAGAAGCATGGTGGGGTGCAAGGTGGTTGCTGGTGCATGTTCTATCACGTAGCGAAAGGTTGGAGGGATAA
>CAYGWT010000266.1:0-2115 GCA_964353625.1 uncultured Candidatus Bathyarchaeia archaeon
GAGAATCCGCCAGGCGAGGCTTCTCCGTACCCATTCTGACCCAAGCCATTGACGGCGAGACTGTATCCTGGATTTCCGATAGCGATCGAGTATAGTAACGCCGCGGCAACCACGGCGCCCATGCTCTGCATTACTACGTAGATCACCGTATCTTGCAGTTTCATCTTTCTAGAGGCGAGCATCGATATCGAGATGGCAGGATTTATGTGGCACCCGGAAATGCCTCCAATGGCATAAACCATCACAAGGACTGAGAGGCCAAAGGCGAACGAGATTCCCATGAAGCCTATGAATTTGCCAGCAATTACAGCGCTCCCACAGCCCATGAAAACTAGTACAAATGTGCCGATGAACTCTGCAATGTATTTCTCAGAATCGGATATCTTGCTCATGTGAGACATGACGACCAGTCCAAACCTATTTAACAGTTGGCGCACCCGAGTTCAAGCATCAGATTGTCAATAGGATGCTGTAGGCAAAACATATGATACATAATGAGAAACGAGAACTTCCCAAGGAGCTAGAATGGGACTATGATCTTCCTATCTACGACCGCTTCACGACACAATACCTGATCAAAGTAATCGGAATCTCTGCTCTCATCTTGGCACCACTGATATTGTTGAGCATATACGCTTCTGTACTGGTGGCATTGGTGATCCTCTTCACCGTACTCGTCCGCTTCACTATTCAACAAAGTTATCGTCAAGTGCGTTTCCGTGTTGAAAGTCGAGGTGCAGGCTTCACAACGCGTTCGAAGCAAAGAAATGTCTACAAAGGCATCAGCTTCTTGCTGATTCTCATGGGTATCGCGAGATCCAGTCCCCCGGCTATTGTCATCGGACTCCAACAATCCCACACAAGCGGCGCAGGCATCGGCGGCGAGATCAACTGGCACGATGTCTGCCAAGTATCGCTATACCCAAAGGAGCACGTAATTCTCTTGAAGGAACGATGGTTCGCCGGAGGACTAGGCGGCGGCTTAAGGACGATCCGCCTCTACTGCACACCACAAGACTATGAGACTGTTGCCGCGATGTCATCCGAGTACAGCAAGAAACCACAGTCTAACATGGCCCGTGCCTAACACTCATCTTCAGACCCGAGAACTTGACAAAGAAACAGGAACCCCAAAACAAGTCAGATAGCCATCAGGTTGATTTGAACTAGAGATTTGTGTGTGGATCGCTTGGTGCGCACACACACAGAAAGAGAAGGGAACGAAACGCAACCACAACTACGATTGCTAAGACTCCTGGTAATGTCAAGCACGACGCGAAGACTGCTTCATTGAGAAAGGCAAGACTGGACTCGACGTTTGCTGATCCTACACGGTGACCGCTGAAGCGCCCAGGGTTCAGCATGATCACTCGAGAGTGAAAGAAAACGCGTTTGACTCATTTGGAGATCTTGCGGCGCATCACTCCACAGACTCCTACAAGCACGATGAGGAGAACTGCTTGGCCAAACTGATATTCAGGAATCTCCGTCGTACTGGTTGTTGTAGTGGAAGAGGTCGTGCTGACTCTAGAAATCGTGCTGGCTGTTGAAGAGGTCGTACTGGCTGTTGTACTGGAAGAAGCCTTACTGGTTGTTGTAGTAGAAGTCGTACTGGTTGTTGAAGAGGCCGTGCGGGTTGTAGACGTCGCAGTGGTGGGTGTAGTTGTTCTTGTAGTAGTGTTGTTGCCTGCGTTGATGAAGTCCAGCTTAATGTTTGCGCCAGTGAACGACACTGTCTTCGTGATCGAGCCGAAAACAGAACCTGAAGCTGTCACCGTGATCGTCCCTGAGGTGCCGATCGGGAACGCGTAGCCACCGCTTGTGGATGAGACTGCATAGTAACTTCCTCCGTTGGGAGTGATTTGGATCCCAGAGATGCCCTCACTGATATCGTAGAAGTTGTCGCCATCCGCATCATTGTAGACCACACCTACCAGGAACGGCCCGACGCTCGATGAGCTAAAATCTTGCGTGAGGAAGTTACTCCAGCGCGAGGGATTTGGAGTCGCCCCTGCATAATAACCGACTCCGACTTCTTTGAAGTTGTTATCGAACAGATTGACGCGATGGAGGCGACATGAGATGCTAGAGTCAACCATGAGGTCATCTTCCAGA
>CAYGWT010000267.1:0-2636 GCA_964353625.1 uncultured Candidatus Bathyarchaeia archaeon
ACGCAAGCTCCGCATGCTTTGCACAGGGCTTTGTCAACTTCGGCGAGCTTCTTCCCGTTCTTGTCTTTCCTGGATATCGCGCCGTACGGGCACATAGCGATGCAGATGGCACATCCGCTGCAGATTTCCTCTGTAACTTGGGCTATTATGGGTTCGATTCTGATTTCTTCTTTTCCGAAGAGGGATGCAGCTTTGGCAGCTGTGGCGCTTCCAGCCGTTACGCTTTCGATTATGTTCTTCGGGCTTGTCACTGATCCTGCAAAGTAGATTCCATCTGCCGGTGCCTCAACTGGGCGCAGTTTCAGGTGGGCTTCCCTTAGGAAGCCTTCAGGGCTGCATCCCACTTTCACCACACTCTGCACTTTCGTGAGGTCTTGGCTCGGGGACATTCCAACCGCAAGGACAACTGCATCCACTGGAATCAGAAGATCCTCCTGGAGAGTAGCATCATGTACCTGTACCCTTAGCTCGTCGGAGTGCACATGCACTGTGGGCGGCTTGTCGAACAGTATGAACTTGACGAGATGCTCTGCTGCGCTTTCGTAGAGTTTCTCGTCGCCTCTTCCGTAGGTCCTCATGTCTTTGTAGATGGTATAGATCTCAGTGTCAGGATACCGGTCTTTTATTGTCAGCATGTTCTTTAGAGCTGATGCGCAACACATTCGCGAACAGTACTGATGCGCGTTCTTTGTTGTTCCAAGTGATCCGACGCACATTATGAATGCCAGAGTTTTAGGAGTGGATCCTTCGAGTTTCAATTCTCCTCCGGTTGGTCCCTCCTTGTCAAGAAATCGCTCTAGCTGAAAGAGAGTCAAGACCTTCTTGGAACGCCCGTAGCCGTATTCTCCTTCAGGAGGCTCGTAGGGGCTGAATCCGGTTGCGAGGATTACTCCTCCTGCGATCGCTTCAAGATCGTGGGCTTTTTCGTTCAGGTTAATCGCATGCGGTTGGCAGACTTTCACGCATTCTCCGCATCTCGTGCAGGTCTCGGGGTCGATCACGGCTATTGGTGGGTAGGCTTCCTTGAACGGAAGATAGATCGCTTTTCTTGTTGAGATTCCAAACTCATATTCATTTGGAACGTCTATCGGACAAACGCGGAAGCATTCTCCGCAGAGTGTGCACTTTGCGTCAACGAACCTAGGCTTGCTCCTGATTTTGGCCTTGAAGAATCCAACCGAGCCATCCAGTTCGGTTACTTGGGAGTTCACAGAAGCGATCACGTTAGGGTTTGCCACGAGAGGTTTGATGAGAGATTCGACTATGTCGCTCCCTTTCATGTCAATATGAGCAAGTTTGCCCAACCTAGCTGCTCTTCCTCCGAGGGTTGGTAACTCTTCTACTAGCTGGACTTTGTAGCCTCTTTCCGCGAGGTCAAGTGATGCCCTAAGTCCAGCCACGCCTCCGCCCAGGACCAAAGCCGCAGGCTGCACGCCAAACCGTAAGTCCTCAAGTGGTTCTAGGAGGTTCGCCTTCGCAACAGCCATCCTGATCAGGTCTTTGGTCTTCTCCGTTGCTCTTTGTTTGTGGTCGGAATGCACCCAGGAGCTTTGCTCTCTGATGTTCACCATCTCCAGAAGGTATGGGTTGAGTCCGGCTTCTTTGAGCGTCGCCCTGAATGTCTGCTCATGCATAGCGGGGGAACAGGCCGCGATAACAACTCTGTTCAGCCCAAGCTTCTTCACGCTTTCCTTGATGAGATCTTGGCCAGGAGCGGAGCACATGAACACGTATTCCTTGGCCTCAACAACATGAGGTATTGTCTTGGAATATTCTATGACTTCCTTCACGTCTATGGTTCCAGCTATGTTAACTCCACAGTTGCAGACGAAGACGCCTACTTTTGATTCTTCACTCATGACTATTCACGCACCGCAAGCACCGAGGCTCTCATCGCGGCTGCACTACCCTGCGTAACCGAATCAGGTATGTCTTTGGCGCCGGCGACGACGCCGGCGGCGAAGATGCCGTTCACTCCGGTCGAGACAGGATCTAGGTACGGGTTTGCTAGTTTGACGTATCCGTCTTCGTCTAAGGGCACATGTATGAATGATTCAATCGGATTGATCTTGACGCCGACAGCCAGGACTACCATCTCGACTTCCATCTTGTTGAGGCGTCCTTCATTGGTGTCTTCATAAGCGAGTATCAAGTTCTTGGTCTCTGGAACTTCCTCGATCTTCGCCGGTCGACCCCGGATGAACTTCACTCCAAATTCAATTCTTGCCCTATCATAGAACTCTTGATATCCCTTACCAAAGGCTCTCAGGTCCATGTAGAACACTGTGCAGTCGACGCCTGGCAGATGCTCCTTTGCCAGAATTGCCTGTTTGACAGAGGCCATGCAGCAGAAGGCCGAGCAGCTAGGATTCATCCTCACGTCTCTGGAGCAAACGCATTGGATGAAGCCTATGCTGTTGGGATGCTTCTTGTCAGATGCTCGGACGACCTCACCTCCGGTTGGTCCAGTAGAAGAGACGAGTCTCTCAAACTCGAGTGATGTATGGACGTTTTCGTGCGTTGCATATCCATACTGTGGGATTAACAGGGGATCCTGTAGCTGAAATCCTGTCGCCAGGATTATCGATGCAACGTCCAGCTCAATCTCCTCTGCCTTCTGTTCGAAGTTTATTGCT
>CAYGWT010000268.1:0-1792 GCA_964353625.1 uncultured Candidatus Bathyarchaeia archaeon
AAGGCCCACAAAGAGCTGTGACGATCAGCAGACCATTCTATATGGGTGAGACAGAGGTTATACGAGGACAATTCGCAGCGTTCGTAGAAGACACAGGATACTCAACCACAGCAGAAAGGCAGGGATATGCCGGTGCCTGGACTGGCAAACATATTCAGAGTACCAAAGGAGCTTCTTGGCAAGCTCCGGGTTTTCCACAGACCGACAGACATCCAGTAGTATGTGTTAGCTGGTTGGATGCTGTGGAATTCTGTGGATGGCTTAGTCGCCGGACAGGAAAGGTAGTTCGTCTTCCTACCGAGGCTGAGTGGGAATATGCTTGCCGAGCGAGAACAACCACTGCATATAACTACGGTGATATTCCCGATAACTCGCGTTCAAATATTGCATTTTCTCACGTCGGCACTGTGGAAGTAGGCTCATTTCCTCCAAATACGTGGGGACTGTATGATATGCATGGTAATGCTCAGGAGTGGTGCAACGACAAGTGGTGGGATAATTATGAAGGTGCAGGGATATTAGACCCACAGGGGCCAGTGAGGTCACCTGGAAGCAGTGAGGGGCGTACGTGTCGTGGGGGAAACTGGTGGGCCAACTCAGTGGAAAGTCGCAGTGCCTACAGACGCGCATGGGAACCAACGAGCAATTATGCTGAGGTGGGATTTCGTGTTGTAGTGAATCCCTAACACACGAGAAATCACAAACACTCGGGCAAGGTAGCTACTGTGGTTTAGCCGATTTAGAGCCTATCCGCATAACCCAGTCTATTCCGGCTGGGTGCAAAGCCCGATGCCTCATGACGACCAAGTTATTCGGATAGGCTCTTATTGTAATCTTGTATTTGACAACGCAGCGCTCTTGCAGTTTAATCTCTCCGAATCTATGGCCTTGGGTAAACGAAAAATGTATCTGGAGGATTAACTGTGCCCAGACGCAACGACATCAAGAAAGTGATGATTATCGGCTCAGGCCCCATCATCATAGGGCAGGCGTGTGAGTTTGACTACTCCGGCACACAGGCCTGCAAGGCCCTGCGCAAGTTGGGTTACAAGATAGTATTGGTCAATTCAAACCCTGCCACAATCATGACGGATCCGGGGATGGCCGACGTGACCTATATCGAGCCGCTGAATCTTCAGACGATGACAAAAATCATTGAAAAGGAGCGCCCGGATGCACTTCTGCCCAATCTGGGCGGCCAGAGCGGACTGAATCTTTCTTCGGAGCTGGCAAGAGCAGGCGTGTTGGATAAATACGGCGTTAGAGTCATCGGCGTCCAGATTGACGCCATCAAACGCGGTGAAGACAGAATCGAGTTCAAAAACACAATGAACAGACTGGGCATTGACATACCCAAGAGCGACCCGGCATACACAGTCGAAGAGGCCGAAGAAATCGCCAGGAGGCTCGATTACCCAGTCGTGATTCGCCCGGCATACACTATGGGCGGAACAGGCGGAGGGCTGGTCTATAACGTTGACGAGCTGAGGGTCGTTGCGTCCAGGGGGCTCTCGGCCAGTCTCGTCGGACAGATTCTCGTGGAAGAATCCGTTCTCGGATGGGAAGAGCTCGAGCTGGAGGTCGTCAGGGACGCAAAGGGCCAGAAGATAACCGTCTGTTTCATCGAAAACGTCGATGCTATGGGCATACATACCGGCGATTCATACTGCACCGCTCCAATGCTGACTATTGACAAGAAGCTGCAGCAAAGGCTCCAGAAGTATTCTTACGATATTGTTGACGCTATTGAGGTCATCGGCGGCACAAATATACAATTCGCTCACGATCCCAA
>CAYGWT010000269.1:0-14332 GCA_964353625.1 uncultured Candidatus Bathyarchaeia archaeon
GAAGAGCCCGTGATAGTGCCCCGTTCCGATCGTTCTCTGTAGAATGAGTTGGCAGACGGCAGTATGCGGAAATATCTCAAGCGGAGATGGGCCAAAGTTGCTTAGCTCGAGAACCTGATGATTCGATATACCGGGCTGCACGAAACTCGCGGAAATGTGAACTAGCAGTCCCAGTCTTGAGAACCGGCTGCGCCCTTCGAGCCACCCGCAGACGTTGTCTGGCAGTGTCACCTTCTCTTCAGTTATGCCTAGGACAGTTTTGCTGGGACTTAGTTGGATCCCCGACCCACGTGGAACGCGAATCCCCTGGGTCGCCCTCCTAAAGTCGGTCAGGTCGGTAACTGGCAGAACCTTGTGCGGCGACTGGAAAACTCGAAACGCATTCGTTAGGTGCAAGTCGATTGAGGCAGCTCTGACGCAACTTGACTGGAACTGTTCAATCTTGATCTTTCGGGCTTTGATTTCCCGTAGGATCTCACTTCTCGCCAGAACACTCACACATGATGCCTCTAATTGAAATCCCGCTTGAGCCACTGATGGTAGTAGGGCTATTTCAAACAAGCGTGGTTGTGGGCGAATTTGGCTGCGTTTCGAGTTTCTTCACAGAAATCCATTTCTGATCTAATCGCGCATCGTAGCATACATGGAATTCATGTCTGAAAAGAGAACGGCAAGACTTCTCTCTCCACTCAAGAATTTTGGAATTGACGAGCAGCTTGTCGAACATAGAAGGGATCCCCTCACTGGTCGAGGAAGCATAGTGCTGAAAGGCAGACGTGACTATGTGAAGAGCTACTTCCAGACCGACGAGCAGCTGCTTGCCGAAGCTGCTGAGCGAACACGCGAAAGCTGTCCATTCTGCCCAGACAAGATTGAGAAATCAACAAAGTTTCCTCCTGAATTGGTGCCGGAGGGAAGCATTCGGGTGGGTGAGGCAAGAACTTTCCCAAGTCTTTTTGCTCATTCTGAATTCAACGCGGTCACTGTGATCGCCGACAACCATTATCTTAGGCCAAGTTAGCTTACCGCACGAATTTTGGTTGATGCACTCGAAGCCTCAACGCGTTACCTCAAAATCGTGCATCAGAAGAATCCTAAAGTCAGGTACGGGGCAGTGCTAATGAATTGTCTCGCCCCCGCTGGTTCGACAGTTGTGCATCCTCACATGCAGGCATTGGCAAGCGATCAGAAATTCGACATGCTCGCCCAAGTTGACAACAAAGCCCAAGAATACTGGAACGTCCACGATTCCAATTACTGGAAGGCCCTGGTCAATGAGGAGAAGAAGCGCTAAGAGCGTTATCTTGAGCCATTAGGTGACTCGGATTGGGTCATGGCATATTCTCCGATAGGATCAGACGAAGTTTGGGGGATTATGATCAACAGAACTGATCTGGCCACCGTTCCAAAAGAGGCGCTGTCGAACCTGACCGACGGGCTCTCACGCATACTGAAGTGCTGCGACGTGCTTGAACTACGAAGCTTCAATGTTGTCATCTTCTCTTCACCGTTCGGAGGAGACTCACGTTATGGCTCCGTCGTTTTGAAAGTCACGTCAAGATACGGTTTTCAAAGTCAGAACGTGAATGATGTTTGGGGACTTCGATACTTCCTCGACGAAAGCGAGATCTTCGACGCCCCCGAAGATGTCGCAACAGAAATGCGAAAGTACTTCGCCTGATCTATCTTTGTTGCACGAAGAGAGCGATTGGATTATTCAGGAAAGGAGATAAACACGCGGATCTGACATCGTGCTCCTCCATGGCATATGGGGCATCGGAAGCTTGACGGCGAAGAACACTGCATCGAAGACAGAGTTGCCTAAACTTGGGATGAAGAATGTTGCCAATCTTGGCATCGTGAGTATGTTCACGGACATCTCAACGGAGATGATCTTAGGCATCCTGCCTATCTTTGTAATTACTCAACTCGGCGCAACAAAAGAATTGCTTGGCCTAATGGAAGGCACAGCAGATTTCCTCAACTACATGTTTCGTGTATTCTCAGGAGCAATGTCCGATCGACTCGGTCGCCGAAAACCGCTAGTATTCCTTGGCTATGGGCTTTCGACGATCGCCAAACCTCTCTTCGCTTTCGTGACGAGTTGGAGCGGCGCGTTCGTCGTAAGATTAGCCGACAGGGCCGGGAAGGGCGTTCGAACATCACCACGGGACGCACTGATCAGCGAATCCGTAAAAGAGGCAAAGAGCGGAACAGCGTTTGGGCTCCATCGTTCCGCTGACCAAGTCGGAGCCGTCGTCGGCCCGGTCCTCGCCTTTATGCTCGTACCATTGTTCGGATTCAAGGGGATTTTCTGGATTTCGCTGATTCCGGGTGCATTGTCGCTGATCATTCTCATATTCTTCGTTCAAGATCGAATAAGACCGAAGAATTCCACACCAGTATTCAAGAACGCTGGGAGCGTTCTCACGAGGAGATTAAAAATTTTCCTGTTAGTGATGGGCATCTTTGCGCTTGGCGCCTACAACTTCTCATTTGTATTGGTGGAGGCGAATACTCTAGGCGTTTCGAGCGATACCATTGCCTTGGTCTATGCTACCTTGAATGTGGCCACGATCGTGGTGGGATTTCCATCAGGCATACTGTCCGACAGATTTGGAAAGGAGAAGGTTCTGGTAGTGGGTTTCGGGATCTTCTTTGTCGCTTCCCTAGCAGGTGCAATGGCAACCGAAGGTGTCTTGCTGGCGTTTGGAATTGCTTTCGTATATGGCGCGTATATCGGAATCTCAGAGACTCTACAGCGCGCTCTGGTTCCTTCATTTGTCTCGTCCGAGTTGAAGGGAACGGCGTACAGTGTCTACTATCTCGTGATCGGCGTGGGATCGTTGGTGGCGAATCTCATATTCGGGGTGCTCTCGGATCATTTTTCGATGGGCATGGCGTTTACTTACAGCCTCATCACATCTTCGGCGGGAATCCTTGGCATGCTTGTTTTCATCGTCTTGAAACCGAAGATATGATCTCAGGCATCCAATTCGCAGAGGGCCCCCGAAAGCCTGTAAAACAGGGAGCCCTTAACATTGAGTCGTGATGCAAATGGATCCAGCAGAGCGCGTAGATCGCACTTACGTTGTGGACTTGCTGAAGGAGTTGGTGGCAACCAACAGTGTGAATCCATCTGTTGGCAGAGGCCCCGGCGAGTCCGCTATTGCCAGCCTCCTCTCTGATCGACTTGACTCCATTGGCGGTCTAGAGGTTCGAACACAACCCGTTGCCGACGAGAGAAGCAATGTTATCGCGACTATGAAGGGTTCAGGTGGCGGACGAAGTCTGATGCTGAACGGCCACATGGACACCGTCGGCATTGACGGGATGATCATTCAACCATTCACACCATCGATTCAGGAAGGTCTGCTACGTGGGAGAGGCGCGTGTGATATGAAAGGAGCACTTGCAGCCATGATCGGCGCCCTGAAATCCATAATAGATTCTGGAATGAGACTACGTGGAAATCTTGTCTTTAGCGCTGTGGTTGATGAAGAGTACAAGAGTGTCGGGATCAGGAAACTCATCCAAGAGTATAGGACCGACGCGGCTATTGTCGGTGAACCCACGGCCATGAAAGTGGCCACAGCTCACAAAGGGTTCGCCTGGATCGAGATCGAAGTCAAAGGGAAAGCTGCCCACGGATCAGTCCCTGAAAAGGGAGTAGATGCCATCGCCCACGCCACAAAGATCGTATCAGCGATGGACAAATTGCAACAGAAGCTCAATGGCAAAGTGCACCCGCTTTTGGGAAGCCCCAAAATTCACACTTCAACAATACAAGGCGGCACTGACTGGAGCATAATCCCCGAACGCTGCACTCTTAGACTTGAGAGACGAACGCTCCCAGGAGAGACGACAACCTCCGTAATGGGTGAGATCGAAGACATCTTCAAGATCATCAAGCAAGAAAATTCTTGCTTTAGCGCCACGGCCCGAAGCCCATACGACATGCCCCCTCTTGAAACGCCCGAGACGGCACAGATCGTGCGGCTAACACAGCAAGCTCTTGCCGAAAAGACGGGGACGAGAGGACCCGTAATTGGAGTCCCGTACTGGACCGATGCCGCACTACTGTCTACGCTGGGCTCAATACCAACCTGCTTATTCGGGCCCGGAGACATTGGCGTGGCACACTCAGCTGACGAGTACGTCAGCCTTGAAGATGTATTACACTCAGCTCGAATCTACTGCGCCGTCATCCAGAGGTACTGCTCATAGTTTTTCGGCAGTTTGAAGGACATTGTGAGCCATACATGGCAATGCAATAGCGATCAACTGAACCTTAACCACGTCTTATGATTACTTCTTTAATCGCAAAGACAGACGCCGATTACTTGCTCTTTGTCAGGCACCAGTCTGAAACTCTCATTGCTGCTCCCATACACACGATGAAGCGATGGAATATGATGAAGAGGGCTGATCATTCGAACAGGGCAACACGTCATGGGAGCAAACGTCAAGGTTTTGAGAAGACTCTTCACAACCCATGCCCGAGCTGTGGAAGTCCCGAGTTAGCCGTCTATTTTGAATCAGGCAGCCCACGGAAGGTAGGAGCACTATGCTACTCCTGCGGTACCGTCGGCTTCTTCGCTCGAAAGAACTTCTTTCAACTAGGTAGGATCTCCATAAGGAACGGAACACGGTGTGCCCGACGACGCCATAGGCGCACAGGTCACTAGTCGATGCGTCTCGCGGACTGAGGCCGGGTTGGAAAACGGTTCAGGAAGCAGCGGTCGACCCGACTACACAACTTCGCTTTCAAAATCCCAACGCGTGTGGTAGGCTGGTTGGCAGAAGAAAAATGACGGCCGGTTTCTGACGTAGGCTCCGGTATACTTCAAGGCGAGTTAATCTAGCTGGGAACTCGTTCGGAGGATCTGATTGGTGATGTCGGCTAACGATCGGCTCATGGCAAAGATCCTAGGAGCACGGATAATCGCTGTGGTGGGTCTATCTAAAGACCCTGCGAAACCGAGCCATGGCGTCGCAAGCTATCTGCAATCTCATGGCTACCGAATCATACCCATCAATCCAACAATTGACGAAGTTCTGGGCGAAAAAGCATACAAGTCCTTACCTGATCTTCCTGAAGAACTCAAACGTCAGATCGATGTCGTGGACATCTTCCGGCGAGCTGAGGATGTTTCGCCCATTGTTGAACAAGCGATCGAACTGCACAATAGTTACAGGCATCCTATTGCCGTGTGGATGCAATTGGGAATAGTGAATGAAGACGCAGCGAGGAAGGCGAGGGCTGCGGGTCTCGACGTAATTATGGATCACTGCATGAAGATTGAGCACGGAAGGTTAGGTCTGTAGAACTAGACTGATGCCGTGAGTTCTTGTGCGTGCAGTTCGAATGGTGCATACAAATCAATAAAACGACTGTTCAAAATGCAGAAACTCTCACGACAGTTTGGTCATTGAGTTGGGTAGAGACTACCATTTTATGAAAGCATGTAACCCATCCTTCTCGAAGACAGCGCTCGAGGATACTGAAGAGAGTCGTTGACATAGCTCGCTAGAAAACGGGCCTGAGGGGGATGATCCCCTAATGACCCCTCTTCCGCTATCTACTGTTTTGGCCTGAATGGCCAGCATTTTCTGGAGTGCAGATAGTAGATTTCGAGAACGCCCGCCAGGTTGATGAAGGTGAATATTATGAACCATACTTTTTCCCCATTTTTGGCTGAGAACCAGAGACCGATGAGCTTCCAAAACGACGCCCAAATGGCCAGAGGAATCAATATGGCGATCAACGATAGGAGGCTCTGCGGAAGGATCTCAAAAGGAGCCATATACAACACGTCAACACCGCACGAGGAGTCTGTGACCGATTCTGACTTGTAAGGCGTTCTCTGTCGTCCTGCACGCAGCCAGCCATATGGTGTTTGCTCCGCGTGTGGCGGCTACGCCAGGTAAGGCGCAAGCTAATACTCTAACAGGAGACTCGAACTAGTGGATTCTGACTCCGCGTGCAGGACCGGATTTCTGTGGTACGTTTATGCCGATGTTCTTTGCTAGGCGCTGAACTTCATCCTCGTCAAGCCACATCACCTTCAAGTATTCAAAGATCTCATCGTCAGACATTCCGAGCCGGCGTGCCTCTTTCATCGCGTGCCTATAGGCATCCAGCTCGGTCGGGCGATCAACGTACTCGTAGCTTTCGTCGAAAAGCTGTTTTCCTTCCCTGAACTGTTTGACGTGAACTAGCTCGTGAATTACGTCTAGGTAGATGCTTCTTCGGTCTCCTTCCTTTAGGTAACTTGCGCTAACAATCAAGTGACCGTCTTCATCACTTACTCCCATGTAGCCAATTCGAGCGCTGAAGAATTCCACCTTGAGTTCCGAAAGGACCTTGTCCGTCGCGTTGCCAAAGATCTCCCGAACCGACTGAACCTTCTCGAATCCTTTGAAATAATCGAAGAAGTCGTACTTGACGATTGGCACCTCTCCTGGAACTTGCACGTTGGGCAACTCGAACGAATCCTTCTTGGGCATCGGTTCATTTCAACCTCGGATCTCGAGCGGTCGATCGCCATCCTTGATCGACTAGGCCTATAGGCTCTTCTTGATTTACCAGGTTATCCCTTTCTCTTCGATCTGCTAGCGGAACTAGCCTGCGAAGTTGTTGCAGTCTCTGCGATTTGGAGTTCAGACTTTAACTCTCGATTTCTGTGCATTTCGGCTCATAATGGCGGCGTCTAGATTTGAGCGGTCATGAGGATAAAGTAAGTCTTGGGCTAGCTGGGTTCTTTCACGAAAAGCACCTTCTAAGAAGGCGAGTTCTGTGAAATCGGAATCCTCGTAGCCTTCGGAGGGCTTGAAGAGATATCTGCTCTCTCTGTAACTCTTCCAAAAGTCGGTCGGGGCAATCCTCTTCGACATGCTTATGCGGCCGACGTCGACGCCCAAAACTCCTTCCTGCGACTCTATCTTTTCCCTAACAAAGGTCCTAATCTTCTCGGTGCTCACAGTAAGCATGGACAGTAGGATGTCATCCTCGCCGAACGAGTATGCGGCATAGGTTGGAAACAAATCCTCAGGATAGTCCAAATGCACTGTATTGTTGAAGGCATCCTGAACGTTCTCCGAGACTACTCTTATGGCAACTTGATATCTTTGGAGCATTCTAGGCCTGTCTCTGGGGGCAGGAAAGAAGATTGGTTTCAGAAGAGTTATCGTCCTCGTCTTCTCTGAGTTTGCAGCGGATGGAATCTGCTTCAGGAGAATATCAGCAAAAGCGTCGATGTCTCTCACATCATATATTATGCTCATGAAGTCCTCCTCTTCCCGCACGGAGGCATAGAGTGATGTGCAATCCTTGTTGGAGATCTTCCCCACATTCTTCAGGAACATATCCCAGCTACTGTCCAAATCGTCCTTGGGAAATAGTCGAACTACTATCATCATGAGAATTCACGGCAGAATGCCTTGAACTTGGATCACTGAATATTAATCCCTTTTGCAGCAAATACCCAAGCACCACTTTCGGTTAGCGCCCTTACGCCTTCGGGAGGCCAGAATTCGTTTGACGCCCACTAGATAATATTAGAGATCTTATCGGAGATGACCTCAATCAACATTCTATGCCCTGCGTGGTGCATATTGCTTGTATCTCTGGGACATCAGCGTGTCTCTAGAAAAATGAATGCTTCACGGATCTGTGTTCTCGTCAAATGGTTCGTGTGAAAGAGCGTGGGCTTCTTCGCTTACTTGCCCTCTTCATTTGATAATACCCATCGACGCCTCTGTAGTAGTCTTCCATGATGATAAGGTGTCGTTAGGCAGGATTATTGCTGTGTGACTCACACGCGTCAACGTGAGTTACATAATCGTGCCTTGTGATTCTAATACGTGACTAGTTTACATTGTTTGTAGGGCTCACTCTCAGTCAAGCCTTGGAGTCCAGCAGGGAGAAGTCTTTGGGTTCCTCCCCTGGCATCGTCCAACGAGTCAGTGCGTACAAGTACACAGGAGGGTAGGAGCCGTTCTCAATGTGCTCATGGCTCAAAGCGCGGGATTGATTGCTTCCATCGTATCCTTGGATGACACGACCGGGACGATCTCGAAATCGACGAGGTCATGCCACTGGATCACCCATCGCTGAAACTTTTTGGTATCATCACATTCCATGAGCTGGAAGCAACGACCGAAGTTTGCTTCGATCCAGCTGGCAACGTACGTCAGGCCATCTGGCATCATCCGTCCATGTTCTCGGGAGCGACGATACACAGCGAGAGCATCTTTGTTCTTGAACTTCTCAATCACCATGGAAAGCATGATATTTCCCTCCTGTCGTTATTTCACTTGAATCTATATTGCGTTTCTTGTCGGTGCATATTCCTCGGCTTTCCGTAGCCATCTTAGTTCGTTCCATCATAACTGACGTGTGATGGTGGGCTTGTGCTTGAGCAGAATCGTATCTCCTTCGGGGTTCGATTCCTGACGATAGCTCGAAATGCTCCGACGAGGAACCGCGCCATGGAAAAAAGTGCGAGACGATTGTTCGATTAGATATACAAGCCAACGAAGACGATGGCCGTTATCACAGTTGAGAGAATCGCTCCGGCCAACGCTTGCGAGATCGTGTGAAGGCCCAGCTTGACCCTGGCCCAAAACATTAGAATCGTAAGCAGATAGACAACCAACATCTCTCTTCCGAGCACCAACCAAAATGCGGTGGCCATACCTGCAATCGCCGCGACGTGGGCGCTGATTTTCCATGCAAAAGTGATCAGCATCATTGCGGACCCGACGCAGAGATATGCCACCGAAAGCACGAACATGATCTCATTATTGGTCGCCCAAAAGACCATCGCTCCCACTGCATAGGCGAAGACGCTGATGCCATAGATGGAACTGCGTTTGTTCTTGTCCGATAGGTCCAGATCGGTTCGTCCGGTTCTCACGCTGTAGGCAACCGGAATCAATGGCCCAATGCATAGAATTAGAATACCGAACAACGCCGAAAGTTCAGGACTTGTAACAGGTCCAACTCCGTTAGGCGAGAACCAAGAGAAGACAATCGATTCGATCGCGGCAACGCTGAATGGAGTCAGAACTGCCGAATAGAACTCAGCTGCTCGCCTACCAATCTTCATGGTAACGTTCCCTTCGGTCATTCTCTTGCTGATTATGCGCATCCTCTCGGTAGTGCGACTGTCTCTCCGCGCAGACCATAAGACTCGCACAAGAACGTTGCGATGATCAGGTAATCTCACAGATCTTGTGGGGCGACTATTTCATGGTTGATAGTCAGGTATCTCAATGATCGTGTGCGAGTCTGTCAGTTGGGTTACTGCTGCTGCCAGTCTGACTCGACCGATTGATCAGTGTCTGCCTAAAGGGTTCGTTTGTAAAGGTCTCTTTCCCTGAATGGATGCGTAGGAGAGGTATCGTAGCCATGCCGTCTAGGAAGCAGTTGTCCGAGTCTTGATTTCGCGCCCTCGCAGGGTCGAAACAAACATTCCGACTACTGTAATGGCTGCTGCGACAAGGAATGCTCGTCCCATGCCGGTCACGAAACCGATTGATTCGTTTGGGGTGAGTGTGGTATATCCGCCGCTGATAATACCGGAGACAACTTGGTACGGGATGGCTGTGGTAATTATGTATGCCACGAGACCGATGCTTACCACATTTCCGGTATTAAATAGAGTTGCCCTGACAGCTGATGCGACGCCGCGCCGTTGAGCGGGGACGGATCCCATGATGGAGCTCATGTTTGGCGACACAAAAAGCCCCAGTCCCACCCCGACTACTATGAGAATGATCTCGATCTGGACTAACGGAGTGGTGGTGGTTATTAGAAATGCGAGAGCAACGTAACCAATGGTGCCCACTCCCATTCCCAAAGTGGTAAACACGCGTGTGCCGTATCGGTCAGAAAGTCTACCGCTTATGGGCCCTGTACCCACGAAGGCCAAGTCTAACGGGAGGAAGAGAAGTCCGGCTGTGAGCGGGTCATACCCCCGAATGAGTTGGAAGTAAAGAATTACTATCAGGCTTAGCGCCCCAAAACCAAGCGAATACAAGAGTTGAGTAAGGTTTCCGGCTGAGAAAAGGCGTATCTTGAAAAGCCGCATATCGAGGAGCGGCTCAGACTTTCGCGGCTCGAAATAGAGGAACAATGCAAAAGTTACCAAGCTGATCGAGTACAGTATTACGGATTTGGTGTTGTCGATTGCCGCCATTGTTGCGAGGCTTATTGCCAGTAGAAGTGATGTCAGAGAGGTCGTGAATAAGCAGAGGCCCACGTAATCGAGACTCGCATGCTTCTCTGTCTGGGCAGCTTCACGAAGACGACGGTGAGCCCATAGAGTACCAAAGATTCCAATGGGAAGGTTCATCGCAAAAATATATCGCCACCCCGCAGCGACGATCAGGGCTCCACCTACTGTCAATCCAAGAACTGCGCCCAGTACGAACGCGATCTGATTGAACCCAAGGGCAAAGCCAAGCTCCGCGAGCGGTGTCGCATCAGTGACCAGCGCAATACTATTAGCAATCAACATCGCGCCCCCAAGTCCTTGAATAACCCGGAAGATCACGAGCTGCGATCCTGTTTGCGCAAGAACACATAACCCAGAACCCAGTGTGAAGACTGCGAAGCCGAGATTGTAGACCTTCACCCTACCAAAGATGTCGCTAAATCGCCCCAGAAACAGCAGACCAATCGTTATCGCAATCTGGTAGCCTTGAGTCACCCATAGTAGTGTTTCAAGGTCTGCGCGAAGCGATTCCGCGATCGTTGGAAGCCCAATCAGGACTATACGTGTGTCCAGACCGGCCATGAAAACGCCGACTGTCGTTACTGAAAGGACAACCCAACGATACTGCACCGTAAACGACACAAACTGGCCCAAACCAGTTCACTGCAACAAATAGTTATCGAAGTTTTTCCTTTCTCTACGACATGACCTAGAAGAGCGTGCGATTGCATCTGTCCAATGTTGAGAATGAAGAGGTTGCTGGTCCCGGCTTTTCTGTAACTTAAATTAGCAATCAGCGGGTAATTGTGGCGAGTTCGATCTAGGATGCGTGTAATCGACCTGAGGAGCGACACGGTAACGCTTCCCACAGAGGAGATGCTTGAAGCGATCAGGACCGCCGAACTCGGCGATGATGTCTATGGAGAAGACCCGACCGTCAACCGTCTTGAGGAACTTGCAGCTAGGAAGATGGGCAAGGAAGCCGCTCTTTTGGTGACGAGCGGAACGCAGGGCAACTTGGTCAGTGTGATGAGTCAAACTAAACGAGGAGACGAGATTGTTCTGGAGGCTGAGGCTCACCTGTACTATTATGAGGTGGGCGCGTTTTCGGCACTTGGCGGACTCGTACCACGCCTCGTTGCGGGGCACATGGGCGTCATGGCTCCACAGGAGATCAAGGCTGCGCTTAGACCACCGAACATTCACTTTCCTCCGACGAGCCTGGTCTGTATCGAGAACACGCACAATCGCGCCGGAGGCACCGTTTGGTCACCATCCCAGATGAGGGAGGTCTATGATTTCGTGAAGACACGCGGCCTGAATATTCACTTGGACGGCGCGAGGATATTCAACGCCGCCGTCGCGCAGAATACCGATGTACGCGAGTTTACGCGCTACGTGGACTCATTGATGTTCTGCCTCTCCAAGGGATTGAGTGCTCCGATTGGGTCTCTTGTGGTGGGAAGTCGGGAGCTTATCGATCGCGCGAGGCGAATCCGCAAAATGCTCGGCGGAGGCATGAGACAGGCTGGCATAATCGCTGCTGCTGGAATAATCGCAGTTGAGAAGATGGTTGACCGTCTCAAGGACGATCATGAAAACGCTAAGCTCCTCGCGAGAGGGCTCTCGAAGATCGATGGAATAACGCTCGACTTTGACCGTGTTCAAACAAACATCGTCTTCTACGATGTCAACGGCCTGCGATTAGACGCGAATGAATGGGTCGCCAGAATTGGCGAATTAGGTGTGAAAGCGGGCGCGGTGGACGGCGGACGTGTCAGGATGGTTACCCATAGAGGCATCGAGAAAGAAGACATTGAGTACTCTCTGGAAGTGGTTGAAAAAGTTGCGAAAGAGATAGGGAAGTAACTGTAGCGAAAGCATTCGGTTAACGTTTCTAGTCTGGGCTGGCGGCGTGTGTAGTCACTAGCGAATCCGGCAGTACATCTTTGAACCAGTCAGGGATGAACCGCCAACACTTGCTGGCAAGTCTCTGGAAGCTTCCATCGACAATGTAGAATCGTGCTCTATCATCCTCCGCTCTCACAGCTCGACCGTAGGCTTGAATGACTTCCAGCATGGCTTGATTGCTGTACCATTGCTGGTGCCCCATATCGAGTCGTCTCTTAACTCGCTTGTCACCCAGGTCGGGGAATGGTACTTTGAGGAGGATCTGTGCGTCGCACACGTCATACTTCCAGTCTTGCCCCTCGTTGAAGGCAACTGAAACGAATACTTTGCCGCGCGACTCCATCCATTCCCTCAGCCTCTCCTCGCGATCTCTTCTACCGTGGATGATCAATCTCTCTTTGAGATCTTCAGGCAGGTTGTCGAACAAAGTTCTCTGATGGTCGTAGCTGTGGCAATGTATCGCGACATTGCCTCTCTCTTCTCTCAGTATCTCCTCCACGGCCCGAATCGCTTTGGGCATGTTCTTTTCCCAACCAACCCTAGAGAGTGGGCCTACTGTCCGATCTATCACAGGACGATTCTCCTCGGGGAAGGTGCTTGGGATTTGAGGAAGAACGGAGATCTCATCTTCTTTCAGCGCGTCCAGCAGTCCGGTCAACTCAACGTACTCATGCGGATTCAATATCGTGGCCGATGAGATGATGAAGTGTTCAGCGCGTTTCCATAACAGCGCCTTCATGAACTCTCTCGCGAAGAGCGGCTGCACTGATAGTTGATCGCCCTTGATCTGCCATACCCACTCTGATTTCGATGATTTGTAAAGTTGGTATGCTTCGAGGTATCGTCCAATCCGTTCCAAATCCTCCGCCTGAATGACTGAGAGCCCTGTGTTCTCAGTGATCTTACGTGCCTGCTCGAACTGAGCCTTTAGACTCAACTCGATGGTTTCTAACAGTTCGCTAAGTTGCTTCTCGTTCCTGACTTGTCGCAGATGCGGAACAACCTTGCCGTAGACTTCGTGCGGGATCGTGAATGGCGTCACATTCACAGACACGTGATTGAGGCATTCTTCCTCGATGTTGTGAGCTTCATCAAGCACGAGTAGCGTTCTCGTCCCAAGGTAGCTTTCACTGTGACCTTCCGTCTGGCCTTCAGCTACTAGGTAAGCGAAACTCAGAAGCACGCTCGGAGACTTGATGGCCATTGCTTTCTGTTTCCAGTATGGGCATGCTTCGAAACGTTCTTTGCAGTCGTAGCCTTCAGTCACGCATCTGCCAAGGTTAACCCCCCTCTGTGAAACATGATAACATGAGTAATTTCTGCGTCCCTTGATCTCGACAAATCTCTCTCTCAGAGATGGGTCTCTAAGCATTTGATCTATCAGCGCCAGTTGAGGGGTTGCATAGAATGAACGCGTGACGGATGTGAACGAAGAGTTCACGTACGATTTGCCGAAACCGGTTGGAGCTGTAAGGATCACGCACTTCTTTCCAGAGTTGAATGCTTCAACGATGCGTTCTACGGTCTTCTTCTGATACGGCCGCAGTGAACCACTTGGGAAGCGTCTGAGGACCTCACGAGTCGTCAGCTCCCGCGGCTGCATCATGGGGTTCATGAAACGATTCCGAGTTAGTTGTCTCGGTTCTTGGGCAGTTCTCTCTCTGAAGATTCGGCGTCTTGGTGTTAGCACATAATCGGATCGCTCGATATGGAATTGGCATTGCAGCTGATCACAGCTTGCGCAACCACGAGCTCCCACACGAAATGTGGCAGGCCAACCGTTCGTCTCAGCGTACTCGCAACGTATCAGGTCAGGCTCTTCGATGATTCTGGGCATGATGAAGCGTCTCCGAAAGATCGCTCTCTAGGACTAATATGTTTTCGAACAATCCTCACGAATGAATAGGCCAGTCCTTTCTTGCCGTCGCCGCGGATATCAAGGGTCGTTTGCTGAATCCTGAGAATCTACGTCATTCTAAATAAAGGGTCTTTGAGTTGTGTTAAGCAGGGTAGCAGACAATGGTCAAGAAAGCGATGTTCATGGAAGGACAGATTCCGAAAGGCGGCGTCTGCATTTCCAGCTTCATCATCGCCGAAAAGGATGGAGCGATTCTGGCCGGGAAGATGAGTAATCCTGAGATCTGGGTGGAGAGGTTCCTAGTGGGCAGCGCTTTTGCGCCCAAGTACGCGGCTTCAGG
>CAYGWT010000270.1:0-1648 GCA_964353625.1 uncultured Candidatus Bathyarchaeia archaeon
CAGCTCTTTCACTTTCAACTTAACCCGGTTTGCAAGTTCACGTGATTCCTCAATTCGACTGTCTGGCTCGAATTTCAGTTTCTTTGAGCTTGAACCGGGCACGATCTTCAACGCTAGTGCTTGGCTCAACGTTGCGATCACGGCAGCCTCGCCTTGGCGATTCGAAAGCGCCTGAGCCATTTGGTCAGTAATCGCGCTTCGGATCGACTCACCTACGTCTTTTCGGTGGATTGTCTGGCCGAGAGCGATGGCTTCCTCGATCTCTGGAGGGGGAATGGCGTCAAGGATTCTATACATTATTTCTTCCAGTCTGTGCCTTCCCTCTGGCGTGTTGACGCCAGTTATCTTCATCATCTCCTTCACACTGACGCCGAAGCTCGAGTCTGCGAACTCGACGATCTTCTCCGCGGATTCGAGCTCTGAGGAGATAGCGCTCAGTTCTGTCTCGATTGAGGAGACGCGATTTTCGAGGTCTTGGATCTGATCTTCAGAAAGGGATCCGCTGACCTGGACGGGCTTGTTGTTTGTGGACACCGGTTGTAGTGTGTTGCTTAGATTTCCAATCTTTGAGCTGAGCGTGACCAGTCGATAGAGCCTATCAGATGTTGGGCACGGAGACACTGCGCCCTCGTAGCCTTTGATCATGTCTTTCACATCAAGTAACTCTACCGCTCTAGCCTCCCGGAGATGTCTCATGACGGATTCGTAGTGATCTTTGTGAACGACTATTTCGACACGTTTCATTCTTGCGGGCAATAGCATGCCGGACACTTCTTGGCGAAACTACCTCACGGGGAGCGTCGATCCTCTTAAGACTTAACCTTCTGGCAAGATTGTGGGGTTTCCAATCTTGAGAGTTGATCCTGGGCGCCTGCCTCCCGCTCATTCCGAATGGAATGCTTCGGGCTGCAGTTTTGGAGAGCTAGTTTTATTGCACCAGAGTGGACTTCTAGCGTGAGGTTGATCTATTCTTGCCGAAATGCGAGAAGTGCGGTGATGAGTCCGGAGACTTGCACCGATGCGAATACTGTGACAAGTATTTCTGCTCGGCGCACCACGCCGATCATATGGCATATGAACGAAGGCACTCAGGCTTGGCATCGGAAGAGGGCAGGTTCTGGAGGAAGAGGACATCACAACCCGATTAGAACCGCCACGCGCCTGAGGGCGCTACCTAAGGCCCAAGCTGGCTAGGCTTCGTATTGTCGAATCAATTATCGCTAGAAGAGGCGCTGGATAGATTCCGAGCAACAGGAGCGGAACGAGAAAAGCCGCGAGCGCCCACAGTTCATATCTGGGCGCTTCATTCCTAATCAAGGGACGAGCCGGCGTACTCATCAGGACTCTGCGAAGCATCCAAACGAAGTAACCGGCGGTTATGGCTGGAACAAGCACTACGAACGCTAGCAGGAGATTCACTTTGATTGCGGAGAGGATCACCATGTATTCGCTGATGAAACTTGCAAAGCTCGGAAACCCCATTCCGCCCAGGGACGCTAGTATTAACAGAAGACCAGTGAATGGCATCACCTTTCCTAGACCAGGAAGCTCTCGGATCGTCCTAGTCCCCATCTCATGGTTTATCACACCCGACATCAGAAAGAGCATTCCAATGGCACACGCGTGGTTGAACATCTGGAAGACCGCT
>CAYGWT010000271.1:0-1780 GCA_964353625.1 uncultured Candidatus Bathyarchaeia archaeon
TACCGGCAGGAGATTGAGAATGGCAGACTGTGAGTCTCGAACCTCCATCCATTTTACAGTCTGGTCCAATGCAGGCTCTTTGACCCCTCGCTACTATGTCGGCCATAATATCGCCATAGGGTCCAAATTGTGGATCTCCCGGTCTCTGACTCCCCACTCCCATCACCCTCGACTGAAACATCGCAGGGCTTCCAATGTATTGGCAGTTTCTCATGACAGTATGAAGTAAGCGACACCCAGTTGAATCCCCAACTTCACCCAGTCGGTGCCGGTAACTGGGGCCGATGTGACAGCAGTTGCCGGAATCACAGGCGACCGCACCTGATTCTGTCCGCCGCCCATGATGTTCGTATTCTGATCAATCGGCAGCGACGGCACGATTGTCGGGATCGCTTCCGGTGGCGGGCTCTGGGTGTTCGTTACGCCACCAGTGCCGACAGCACCACCAGTGGGTCCGTCGTAGATGACGTACGGAGATACGATGTCCAATGTGTAATCATAGATTGCTGGGATACCTTCTTCAGGAATTGCTGGGTCCAATTCTCTTCCTTCAGTCAGCATCCATCGGCTGCGGTATTTCAGACCTGCATAGGTCCATTCTACGATTCCATTCATCACCATCGCGGCGGAGTTACCTACCGCCTGCGATGTGCCGCTGATAATGTCGAAACCAGTGTTCTTTACTACCACCGCACCCGGAATAATTTGATTGGGTGCATAGGTTCCAAAGAATCGACCATCTGCAAAACTTATTTTTAGCGGCGATTGAGTGGAGTTGTTTCGCGCAACGAACGTCTTGCCGTCGATGTTGAAAAACCAAGTTTTGAAGTCTGGAGTATTGCCTAAGAATGAGATTCCCATAAATTTGATTTAGTGGACTGCGATTAGAATTGTTTTGCCGCGATACTTGTCGAACCCGCAGGCGTGCGTTCCAGCGGGATCGCCTGAGTCAGCGTATTTCCCAAGACAGAATCCGCACAGGCCGGGGCAGGTGAAGAATCGATCTTGATTTGGACCCATAGGGATGCCTTGCCGCATTGCCTCCTCGGCAACCGCATTGCGGTACAGCTTGAGCTTTTCTTCAGTGGCCTTGTTGAAACGTGGATCTTCGATCTTCACCCCATTCTGCTCGACGTCGTCTTTGGCGAGCTTGGGCTGCTTTCCATTCGGGGCGTTTTTGGGCATCCGAACCGCAACGAACCGTCCTCGGGTACAACCCAGTGCCAACATCCGATCCATGATCTTGTTGTACGGGTTGTTGGGATCTCCCTTGGGCGTGTCCATCCGCTCGTAGAACGAACCATTGGAGAGGTTCAGCAGATAGTTGGCAGGCCACTTGCCGTTGTGCTTCTTCTCGTAGGCCAAGAAGATGTCCCAACTCTTGCTGTAGCCGTAGAAGCGCATCTCTGGATATCGCTCACAGATGTGCATCCAGAACTCTAGTGTCTCCAGTGAATCGAAGTCGCCATCGACATACAGACGCACTACCGCTTTCGGTTCCTTCGCCTGAACCAACTTCAGCGAGTTGTTGATCACTGTCGCCTTGTTGGACAAGCGAAGCATGATCGTGTTCTGAAGCTGTCGCAGGTACGGGACGACGTTGCGCCAGCCCGACAGGCTGTAGCAGTAGCCTCGGGGGCCGCCCTTGGGAGCCTTCTTTCCAGTGCCGCGCTCTGCTGGGTCTTTGGTCCAGCAACGACCTGCACCCGGACACGTTGCACCCGGTACGGTGGACCATTGGAAGAAGGGTAGCTTGCTGCTGCCCTCGGTGAAGATTGTG
>CAYGWT010000272.1:0-1632 GCA_964353625.1 uncultured Candidatus Bathyarchaeia archaeon
CGCATATTCTCGAAACCTACTACATCATCATCGTGACATTATCCTCTGACCCAGGAGCTTACCCAACCCTACCCGATTCAGCTGACAACTTCTCCAGAGTAGACAGAGGAAGCTGCTTTCATGTTCGCCTTTGAATCTAACTAGCATCTGCAACCAAGGATGCTCACAAGTGTTCTGTTGCGGAATCGGAGTAATGCGAACGAGAATTGTCTGACTTCAAGAAAAGTGGGTGAGATGACCGGACTTGCAGGGTGATTTGTGAAAGTAGTTTGTTGACTCATGTAACGTGAAGGCGTCTTCTCCGATTCGCGAGTATGCGAACCCGAACTCCAACGGGAAGAAGAAGTAGACGATGCTGAGCAGCCCTGTGAGTAGGTTTGCACTGAAAGAAGCGGCAAAAGCCTTCGCTGCGCGTCGCTCCATCAAGAAGAAAACTATGACGGCTTCGACTATGATGACCAAAGCCTCTAAGATCAGTACCGATGGAACTAGAACTAAGAACGGATTCACTAGGTCCAAGAAGAGTCTCTCGAACAGTGACAATATCGTCCTATCAGACTCCCTGCTTCTCCCCGCAGAAGGGACAGTACTTTGCACGTGCCTCGATCTGTGTGCCACAATTTGTACAGAAACGCTGCTCCTCCGACGGTTTTACAGTGGGCTCTGCTTTCTGGACGACCTGGTGCGCAGTACTAGCCGCCTTCGGTTTTCGTCTCCTAAACAAGAGAAATGCTAACAAAACGACTATTGCGCCTGCGAAGCCCGCGACGAGAAGCATCGTGTAGTCTTCGTCTGTCGTGTTGTCATCAGTTGTCGTCGTAGATTGCTTCGTTGATGTCGTGGCCTGCTGGCTTGTTGTTCTCGCGGTTGTTGTGCTGGTGGTGACTATTGTCGTGCTGGTGACTGCTGTTGTTGTGCTGGTGACTGCTGTTGTTGTGGTTTGAGCAACTCCCACAATCGTCACCGTGAACTTCCTCGTATCATCTATGATCTCCTTGGTAGCTTCCCAATGGAAAGCATATGCTTCAAGCCCCCAGTCGCCTGGACTGCTTGGTGCTCCTATCTGAAAGCTCCAAGTCAGATCTCCCATCCCACGGACCGTCCTGGTGTCCTCGACAGCTCGCGCCACATCGCCTGAACCGGCAAAGTCTCTTCTCACTCTCGCCCAGACCACAACATCCCCCTGCCCAGAAAAATCATACCGAATCTTAACGGATACCGTGAACTTTGCTCCAACATCTGCTGTCTTAGGAGCGGTCAAATCAGAAATGCTCTGACTGCCTGCAGCCTGCACAGGAAAAAGGAAAATCGCTACTGTGACAGTCACTAACAGAACGATTGGAACGCCTTTGCTCCAAAGAAACGTCTATGCCACCTCGCGTTTGGTGAATTCAATATCAGTCTTCTTCGTCAACTTAAGACTTCAGATCTCTATTGTATCTGTAGTAGCCCAGAAAACGCGGCACACTCACAAGATCAGAGACTGAGTTCGAAGCCATTCTCGACAAGCAGTACGCTCAAGAGAAATACGCGGCCAGCCGAAACCTTCCACAATTCAGTTGCTCGCTCGTCTTGCTCAGCGTTCAATCAATTTCCGTTCGATCAAATGCTTGACGTAGCTTCGGTATTCGT
>CAYGWT010000273.1:0-1980 GCA_964353625.1 uncultured Candidatus Bathyarchaeia archaeon
GCAAGCATCATCGTAGATTTCGGTGTGCCTGTGGTGTGGACTAGAAGCCCCTCTGAGACTGCTCTCCTGCTGCTCTCAATCGCAAGGCGTGAGCAGTCAAAGGGAGAGCGCCGGTCCCGAATAAGAATGGAACGCAAGCCCGACTCACTCGCGCGCGAGCAGGAATTCGTTGTGGCAGGTCTGCCGCTAGTCGACACGGTCATCGCTAGGCGGCTGCTGAAAGCATTCGGCACAGTGGAGAGGGTCTTCTTGGCATCAGACAAGGAACTTCAAAACGTAGAGGGGATAGGCAAGAAGATCTCTGAGCGGATCAGAAAGTTAGTTACTGCTCCATACAGGGAAGATGACACAACCTCCCACGACTAGCCACAGGTCGAGCCCCAGAAAAGACATATGGTCTTTGACAACACTAATGCCTCAAGAGCGTCAGTTACCCATGAGCGAACTGAATTCTGTGCTTGAAAAGTACGCGACTATGGTGAATCGACAAATCGAAGAATACATTCCGCGGGCCGGCCAACCCGTCACGCTTCATCAGCCGATGTGGGAACTACTCGATCGTGGAGGAAAGAGGTTCAGACCAGCCTTGACGCTTCTCTTCTGCAAGGCAGCGGGCGGCAAAGAACGAAGGGCAATTCCAGCCGCTAGCGCCGTTGAAATTCTCCATAACATGACATTGATTCATGATGACATTGAGGATCAGAGTGAACTCCGAAGAGGGAAACCGTGCGTTCACATAATGTTCGGGCAGTCCACAGCAATCAACTCAGGCGATGCGATGCTGATCAAAGTCTTCGAAGCCACCGCCGACGGATCACTTGAGGCTGCGACCAAGAATAGCCTCGTTCAACTATTCGCGAAGAGGGCCTTTCAGGTTACGAGGGGTCAAGCGCTAGAATTCGAACTCAACAGCCACGAGATCTTCACCGACGAGGATGTCATCGAAGTCTTGCGAAACAAGACAAGTGCCCTCGTTGCTTTGGCATGTGAAGCTGGAGTGATCGTAGCTGGCGCAAAGAAGAGTCAGCTATCTGTCGCAAGCAAGTTTGGCGAAGCTACAGGCGTTGGATTCCAGATCGTTGACGATCTTCTAAACGTCACAGGCGATGTTCGAAAGTACGGAAAGGAGATTGGCGGTGACATCAGAGAAGGCAAACGAACTATCATGGCGGCCCACCTAGTCAAATCTGCCTCACCAGAAGATCATGAACAATTCATGAGACTGCTTGGGAAATCTGCCATATCACAAGATGAGATTGGGAAAACGATCGAACTATACAAGAAATACGGGTCGATTGACTATGCGAGGAGGCTAGCAGACAGATACATCGAAGAGGGACTGAGCGCCCTCAGGAGATTGTCTAAATCGAGCGCAAGAGACACAATTGAGGCTCTTGCTGGATACATGATTCGAAGAGAAATCTAAGAGGTCAAATCACAAAGGCTCGTCTCGAAAACGATCAGATAGTCTCCCCCAAAGCCTCCGAACAATTATTACTAGACTCCGAGTTCTCGCAGTTTACTCGTGACGAGGTCCAAGACATTCTCGCCCACTTTCTTGATAGGCTGAGTTCCGTCAACGAGTGTAAGTTCTCCCGTCTCTGCCAACTTCAAGTATTGTTTCCTGACTCGCTCTTGAAGTTCCAGCTTCTCTAGGAGACTCTTCTTTCTCCTTATCCTGCCCATTCCCGTCTCAGCGGGAGCATCCAGATACAAAGCAAGGTCTGGCTTCTTGGCGAACTTGTTAATCTCGTGAAGCCACTGTAGATCGACACCTTGGGCGCCTTGGTAGGCGAAAGATGCGTAGACGTAGCGGTCACATATCACAATCTTTCCAAGAGCAAGCGCAGGAAGTATCTCAGACTCAAGGTGCAGAAATCGGTCAGCCGCGAATAGAAGAGCCTCGACTTCCGGGCGCGTCTTCTTTCCATGGAGAATTCGTCGTCGAATCAACCTGCCTACTGTGCTCCGGCTTGGCTC
>CAYGWT010000274.1:0-7145 GCA_964353625.1 uncultured Candidatus Bathyarchaeia archaeon
TTCGAACCCTGGATCCCAGGCTTTCCTCACTGCTTGTTCCGAAGGCCTACACCGAAGCGTGCGACTGTGTCCTAATCCTGGTTGTCCCCATCACATCATCAATTGCAGATGACAAGATGGCCTAGACTACGGGCCCACCTAGGCTATGCCCTCTGTCCGCTATAAGAAACTCGATGCCTTTCCATCTCCAACCTTGTCCATATTGTTCGCTCTCGATTGATCCACGATGACATTGTCGATCTCAGCGCGAACGACTCGTCGGGTGTACAGAATAGTCTCTATGAACATCAGGGCGTGCACATTAGTTGCCTTCTCTTGTCGAAATCCGGGGGGGCTAGCCGCACCACTCCATCAAATCAATCTGTGTCGCGAATTGGGTTCCAGCAATTCGTTTAGAGTATTCCTGAGGACCCACTTGAGTAGCAAGTTTCACACACGAAGGGCAGAAGTAGCCTCCTACACGGCTTGGTGTACCCTCTACCACGAGATCTGCTCGCGGCCAAAACGCTTCTCCACATCTGCAGCATTTTCTCCGAGTGGTCATTATCTTAGTTGCTGGACTTCGTGCGCATTTCTGTCCGACTCGGAGCGCTTCTTGCAGCGAGATCCTTAGCCCGTAGCAGTCCTTGACACTCTCATGAGGACCTTCCAAGTCGCTTATCAAGATCAGGTCCTCTCTTATCCTACAAACATCAAACGAACCGTGTCTCGGGCATTCATGGTCTTGGTTCCTTGCCTTGTTGCCTCGGGAGCCGAGTAGACATAGCTCTCCGTCGATCAGGCAGAAGCCACCTTGGACATAATTGAGGCACAAACTAGTTTGCGCGTCCTGAGGGTAGCTTGATCGAGGCAGGGAGATTAAATGTTCGCAGAGGAACTCTCGGTCGTTAGCTGGATAGAGCTGTAATAGCCTCAATATCGTCATCATTGAGTGTTGGGAACTTGTCTGGGCGCGATCGCCACGTCAGTCTTCTAAGAGGATAGTCAGACCGCCTACCCATGCAACACCGAGGCAGATGCCTATCACTGATCGCAGCGAAGTAGTTCAAAGAAGGATCAAACGGAACCCATACGGCCTTGGACACTTGAACCTCAGCCCATGCATGCCAATCGAACGGTCTTGACTCGGATCCTTGGCCGTGATAGAAGATACCGACGACTCGACGACTTGGAACATTCACAGCCCTGCAGAGCGCGATGAAGAGGTCTGACATTTCATCACAGTCGCCTATCAGTTCGCGAATTGCACGTGCGGCACCCAAACGGGTTGGCTGAGGATCTCGAAGTTTCATGTTGTCGCGAACCCACGCGAATGTACGTGACAGGAAGTCACCTTTGTCAGTAGATGAACTGCGGATCTTCTCCGAAGTTCGCTTGATCAACGGGTCTTTTGTTTCCCAGAATTTGTCATTCTTGCAGTAGCTATCATTTGATTGAGCAAGGCTGATCGGCGGGGCGCCCTGGTCGAGCTCGAAGGAGCGATTCAGTGTCACGTATTCCAGCACGACTCTTGATTCGAAGCTTTGCTCAGCGTCAAGTTCTGGAATACTCACCAGTGCGTGCAAGTTGTCTTCGGCTTTAAGTTCGGTACGCAGGCTGGGAATCGCCCGGAGAATAGAACACGAACCACTTGCTGAGGGCGCTCCGATGATGATGTCCAGTTTGCCACCGACGAGTCTCACCCCTGAGGTGTTTGAGATGTCACTGAACAGATTCACTTGAAACCTCAGTGGTTCTTCCCAGCACTGGGCGCCGATCAACTCCTCGACTAGATAAGCTTCCCGACATGAGCCCATCTAACGAGGGGCATATCCGTCCTAGGGAAGGCTTAATCATCTTAACCCCATAACGATTCCATCTACTTGGACGATACAGAGCCGGATCGTGATGGCACTCTCAGACTCAGAGATACGAGATGCTCTGGCCGAGAAGAATCTGATCATTACCCCTTTTGACGAGACTAGCCTGAATCCAGCCGGGTACGATCTGAGGCTGAGCGCCGACGCAGTGCTGGGGCCTTCAGAACATCGCCTCGTCGCCACGATCGAGAGAGTTGAACTGGACAGTGGCCTGGTTGGAATCCTACACATACGATCTTCTCTGGCCCGCGAGGGGATATTAGCGAGCCTAGCTTTGGTGGATCCGGGCTTCAAGGGTCAACTTACGATTTCTCTTTCCAATACTGGCAGCAAGATGATTCAGCTGAAGGCAGGAGAAAGGTTCGTGCAGCTGACAGTGCTGAGGCTTGGGAAGCGAGCTGCCGCCCCGTACGAAGGACGCTACCAAAACAGCCTCGGAGTCGTGGGTAGCCGCCGGTAGGTTACCACATGGGTTCATGTCAAAGAAGTGAGGAAAGTCTTATTAGATATACGCATGAACCTGTTAGTATCCGAAAAAATAGGACTGGTTCTGAGAGGAAAAAGCCATGCGAGCAGGTTCTAGGATATCTGACCTCAAATACAAGCTGATGACGATCGAACTGCTCAATCTCGCCAAGAACTACTATACATATCGAGAATTGGCGCAGATTATCGGCTTACCAGAGACTGTACTCAGCAGATACGTCAAAGGGCACGTTCTGCCGACAATTGACCGCGCTCAGTCGATCAATCAGACTCTTCAGAAGATCATGCGTCTAGAGGGTGAGATACAGCAGCGAATCCGATTCGACGAACTCGGCTACTTCGACAACACCCGACTGATTTCTGACACACTTCTTCTAGAAAGGGCAGTACAACATGCAATCAACGCCTTCGCAGGCAAACGTATCACGAAGGTGCTGGCTGCCGCAGTGGACGGCATTCCCCTCGCGACCTTGGTGGCCCACAGAATCGGGGTCGGTCTAGTCATCGCTAAGAAGAGCCGGGAGGTTGGCGTACGCGAGTTCATTGAGGAGATCTACATCCCAAGCAGGACTGCGATCATGTTGAGCCTGTTTGTACCGCGAGACGCCATCAAAAGGGGCGACTGCGTCCTTATCGTCGACGACGTGATAGATAGCGGCGAAACCCAAGTTGCACTCGCCCGAATCGTCCAGAAGGCGAAGGCAGAGGTCAGCGGCATCTACGCCCTCGTATCGATAGGTAGCGAGTGGAAGGCGAGGATCGAGCAAGCTGCAAGAGCGCCTGTAGAGATCGTTTTGCAGATAGTGAAGAAACCACTGCAGGAAATTCCGTAGACTAGAAAGTGAAGCTGAAAACGTAGCCAGCAACTGCCTTTATCCCAGCCTCGATTCTTTGCTCAGGCTCACTTACGAAAGTCACTCGTGTGTGTCCGGTGCCGTTGGCACCGAAGAACGATCCGGGTATCAGCACAATGCTCTTCCGCTCGAGCACTCTATTGCAGAAATCTGTATCGTTCCTTTTCATGCCGTCTAGATAGTATTTCAGATCCACGAAGAAGTAGAACGCGCCCTGCGGCAATGATGTCTTAGCTTCAGGCAGATACTCCCGGATGCACTTTGCCATGAAGTCTCGCCTTGCCCTGTAGGTAGGCAAGACGGTCTCGCTGAGATATTTCCGTTTGATGTCGCCGGAGAAGAACTTGATCATTCCGATCTGGCTGAGAGTGTTCGGTGCAAGGCTCGTGTACTGTTTGATTTTCTCTACCGCGTCAGCCACTACTGGAGGGCCCATGACGTATCCAAGTCGGAGCCCGGGGATCGAGGCTTCCTTCGAGAAGCTACCTGTAACCGCAATGTGATCATATCCCCCTGGCAGGCTGCAGATCTTAAGGTACGTTCCTTCGAAGAATATGTCCCGATACGTTGCGTCATATAGGATCCAGAAGTTGTGGTCGACGGCAAGATCGACCAGCGCCTTTACGAAATCATCTTTGACGACTCTTCCAGTTGGGTTATCTGGAGAGAGGAGGACGAAGACCTTCGTCTGTTTAGTGATCAGCGTCTTAAGCTTCTCGATATCAGGCTGATACTCCTCATCGACGTTCACCGGCAGAGTACGAACGCGCGCTTCCGCCAGCATCGATGCTTCTCGGAAGCCAAGGTAGGTGGGATCCGTGATTATCACTTCATCCCCGCTTCCGAGAAGGGACATGAAGAGGGTAAAGACGCCTTCACTTGCACCGTCGGTTATTACGATCTCGTTTTCTGGATCATATTTCGTCCCTTCCTCTCTTGCGAAGTCATCGGACAGTAGGCGTCGCAGTTCGAAGAGACCGCGGGTGCCGACGTATCCGCATGCGGCTCCGGGATCCTCGGTGAGCGCCCGTTTCATTTCGTCCAAGACCACCTGTGACGGCAGGAGACTCGGAGCGCCACCGCCGAACGAAATTATGTCCCTCTTTCTCCTGGCGTCAGCTAATAGAGCGGAGACACGTCGAATGGGAGATATGTGAAGAAGATCGATTCTATCAGAGACTGCGGGCACTACCCAGTCCAACTGTCAGCGCGCAATCCACGTGCAAACGCTAACGTGGTACCCCTACCCATTGAAGATGGTTTTAGGTCTTCGCTATCTCGATACTGTTAGTTGAAATCCTGAATTCGACGGTTGCACGTGTAAGTCTACGTTTGTGTAGATTGAGCACCGGGCTGCTGTGAATCCGAACGGTGCTTGCGTTGCTTGTCTTATTCTGATGGTGCTGGAGCGATGAAGCCGTTTAACATCATGCTCTTGGTTAGGTCACGTGAATTCATGATTATGTTGGAGGATCGTTCGTAGAGTTCGTTTCGACTGATTTTGAGTTCTGCCACTCCCTGCTCTTGGGCTTTCATTCCGACTGCGACTGCTTCGCGTGGAAAGACTTCCCACTCGTCCATGTTTGGTGTGATGTAGTCTGGGGTCAGTCCTCGTTCCCTTGCACATTTTGCCAGCTCGTCGGCAGCGGCAATGCACATCTCGTCTGTGATTGTTCTAGCGCGAACGTCGAGTGTTCCTCTGAAAATACCTGGGAAGCCGAGGGAATTGTTGACCTGGTTCGGGAAATCGGATCGACCGGTCGCGACGACCTTCGCTCCTGCCTCTTTGGCCTCCCAAGGCCAGATCTCAGGAATCGGGTTTGCACAAGCGAAAATTACGGAGTCTTTCGCCATCTTCGCGACCCACTCCTTTCTTATTACGCCTGGACCAGATTGTGAAAGCGCAACGCAAACATCAACGCCTTTGAGGGCTTCTGGGATCCCTCCTGACCTTTGCTCCCTGTTTGTTGTCTCACAAAAGTTCCATTTTTCAGGCAACTCGGCCTTCTTCGCCTCGATATCCTTCCTTTGCCGGTTCAGTATTCCCTTCCTGTCTACGACGATTGTGTTCTCTGGTCTCAGACCGTAGGCATACATCAGACGAGCACAGGCAACATTGGCCGAGCCCGCTCCGATCAATGTCAAGGTGATTTGCCTCATCTTCTTGCCGACGATTTCCAGTGAATTAATCAATCCAGCAAGGGTCACGCATGCAGTTCCTTGTTGATCGTCATGCCAGACGGGTATCTCCGCCTCAGCGCGCAGCCTGTCTAGAATGTAGAAGCACTTCGGGCTGGAGATGTCTTCCAAGTTTATGCCGCCGAAGGAGGGTTGAAGCCACTTTGTGGCTTTGATTATCTCGTCTGGATCCTTCGTGTCAAGACAGATCGGAACGGCGTCGACGCCTCCGAGGTACTTGAATAGAAGCGCTTTTCCCTCCATTACAGGCATTGCGGCTTTCGGGCCTATGTCTCCGAGGCCAAGTACTCTGGTTCCGTCGCTTACAACCGCGATCGTGTTCCATTTGTTGGTGTACTCGTAGACGAGTTTCTCATCCTTCTGGATAGCACGACATGGCTCAGCTACACCTGGCGTGTACCATATTGCAAAGTCGTTGAAATCTCGGATCGTACATCTCGGGGCCGTCTGCATCTTGCCCTTATAGAAGGGGTGAAGACGCATTGCATCCTTTGCAGGCTTCCTAGCCTTCTCTAGCAGCTGCTCTTTTGTGACTTCGGACATCCCGTCTTGCACTCCACGACCTGCTATGTGGTAAATAGATATGTAGATTCCGTATATGCTCTCAATGTTGAACTGAACCCCTTGTAGGTGGGCCCCTTTCAACGCATTACTACGGACACAGTTGACATGTGTCGGAGGCCGTGTTCAACCGCCAATCGGTTGAGCTCAAGAAGACTGGATTTCTTTCCTGCAAGGAAGTGCTCAAGAGTTTCATCCAGATGCTTCCTTGCTGTTTGACCTGCGGGCGTTCCCAAGTACGCACCGAACATCACGGAGTTGGCCACGAATCTTGTATCATTGGTATCTCCCGAGGGTGTGGGATTCAGCTCTTTTCCGAGCGAGTCAGCGATCTCGGTGGCGGGAACGGCGATCTTCTTGACATCGTTCTTTTGGGCTTCTTCTCGGATCAGCGAGCTGTTGTAGAGTAGGAGGCCGTCCTTCCCGAGCATCGGTACAAAATCCATCGAAGGTTGATTCAGTATGATCATAAGATCTGGCTCCTCCGGGATCGGAGTGTCTATCTCCTCCTCTGAGATCACGACATAGCACTTCGCCTTTCCACCTCTCGTCTCAGGCCCATATGAGGGAGTGTAAGCCACGTGCTTTCCGTCGAGCATAGCGGAGTATGCTATGCAGTCTCCGAGGAGAAGCACTCCCTGTCCGCCATGTCCGGAGAGTAGAATCTCGGTCTTGCTCACTTCTTCTCGATCCCATACTTGTCCTTGTATGTTCCAAGAGGATACTGCTTGACGAGCTGCTCGTTTACGAATCGTTTGGCTTCCATGATGGGCAGTTTCCAGTTTACCCAGCAGCTGGAGAGACACTCCACGAAGGTGAATCCGCCCATCATTTGAACCTTGAATGCGTTCTCAATTGCCTGTTTCGCTTCGAGTATGTTCTTGATGCTGTACGTCTTGCCTTTCGGGGTTTCCAACTCGCTGACGACGAGGCTCACCCTCTTCACGTAGGCTGATCCGTCGATGGTCGAGATCAGTTTTGAAGCATCAATTGGTGAGCCTGTGAAGCCGATGTCTCGGCCGTATGGTGTAGTTGTGGTGACTTGGCCCTGCAGTGTAGTCGGAGCCATCTGTCCACCCGTCATTCCATATATTGCATTGTTGACCAGAAACCCCGAGATTGGGTCTCCGCGAATTGCGGCGCACATGCTTTCTAGCACCCCTATGGCTAGTGCGGCGCCACCTCC
>CAYGWT010000275.1:0-8914 GCA_964353625.1 uncultured Candidatus Bathyarchaeia archaeon
GAGAGAGGCGAGGGATGCTGGGGGGTGCATTTTTCCCCCGTAATAACACTATCTTACACCCTTACCCTCTAACCTCCCGTTATCATTAGACTCTTAAACCTTTAATATCATTATACTTAATCTATATGCCTGATATCATTAGACTTCTTAAACACTTGATATCATTAGATATCTTGCAACACTATGATATTATTATGCTCTGTTAACATAACGATATCATTACGATAAATAGTCCAATGGTATAGGGGGGATAGGAAAGTACAGAGATTCCGGGGGGTTGGGGGGAAATACCCCCTCAACAAACCCCACCAAAATTTTGGGTTTCTCCCCCACCGTAGCCACCCAACACTTCACCGTGCTACTCTCCAGCAAAACCACACGAACAGGATGTTCACGGATGGAAATTAAAACAGAGAGCAATGCCAACTTAAAACGTAGAATCCTAGACGACCTCGCAAACGGCACCATGCTCAAAGAAACCCTCGCTAATCTCAAGGTCAGCCAAGACACTTTTGTTTCATTCAGAGACGACCCGGAGTTCGACGCAAGCATTCGTGCCATCCAGTCACGGATATTGCCTAATGACTTTGCGGAGGCGAAACTCAAGCGACTCTTTGAACGCGGAGAGGCTGACTCGGAGCGGTACGTCGAAAAGATAACCCCGACGACCGCGATGCAGATAGCAGAGAAGATGGGAGATGCTCTTTCACGGGGTCTGACCTATGAGCAGGCGTGCATTTATGTGAGCGTCTCACCGCTCGATATCCGAAAGTACGCAGAGAAGAACCCGGACTTCTTCAAAGCGTTGAATGAAGCGGAGATGCGTTTCTCACTTTTCCTCATCGACAAGATCATGCGCCATGCGCAAGACGACTGGAAAGCTGCTTCATGGTTATTGGAACGCAAGTATCCTGAGAAGTGGTCGGACGTGAAGCGCGTGGATATCAAGCAGCGTGCGGCAATTGAGAAGACGACCCAAATCCGCGACCAAAAGCAGATGAAGGGTAAGATAACGACAGTTGATGTGCAGAAGATGAGTGACGAAGAACTCAGAAAGATGCTCGAAAGTTCACGGTCGTGAAATTAACCAACGAAGAGTTTTTACAAATCCAGCTCGAGCTAAGGAGGCGTGACCTGCACAGGTTCGTAGCCTCCACGGTTCCCAATTTCTCAGACGGCTGGTTGTACCATCAGCTTTGCGAGAAGCTCCAGAAGTTTGCAGAAGATGTCCGTGAGAAGAAAAGCCCACGGCTGATTGTCTGCATGCCCCCGCGCCACCTGAAAAGCGAGACGATATCAGTGCGGTTCCCTGTGTGGTCGATGCTCAATAATCCCGGCTGGGAGATTATTGTCTCGACCTACGGCTCGAATCTCTCCGAGCGTCTCTCACGCAGGGCGCGCTCGCTTATGACGGAGCAATATATCCAAACACTCTGGCCGACAGCGCGCTTGGACCCGAACCAATTTTCCGTGAAGGAATGGAAGATGTTTCACGGGTCGAACTTTGCGATACCGACGACCTATAAGGCGGTGGGCAGAGGTGGTGCGTTGACGGGCAGCGGGGCGCATGTCCTTATCTGCGATGACTTGATTAAAGACCAGGCTGAAGCTGATAGCCCAAGAGTGCGAGACGATATGTGGCATTGGTTCAACTCCACGGCACGCACACGTTTGACACCTGGAGGCGGGATCATTGTTGTGAACACACGATGGCACAAGGATGATATTACGGGCCGCTTGATTGCAGAGAGTGATGCAAAGACGGGCGACCACTGGGAGGTGATTAACTTCCCTGCGATTGCTGAGTTTGATGAGCCGTTCAGAAAGATAGGTGAGGCGTTGCACCCTGAGAGGTTCGACCTCGCCGCTTTGGAGAAGATGAAAAGAGCGCTCCCGAACCGCTGGTGGGATGCGTTGTATCAACAGCGGCCTGCTTCGGTGGGCGGTGAGATATTGAAAGCGCGCTGGTTCAATGAGTGGGACGTGGCACCTGAGATGGATATGATCATCCAGGCATGGGACCTTCGTTTCTCACGGTCACAGACAGCGGGTTCATCGTATGTGGTGGGTCAGGTTTGGGGCGCGCGTGGCTCGAAGCGTTATCTTCTTGACGAGATGCGCGGGCGATGGAGCTATACTGAGAGCAGAGATGCTATCAGGGAGATGTGCGAGCGTTGGCCGCAGGCGACAGCAGTGCTTGTGGAAAACAAAGCCAACGGACCGGCGATAGAAAGTGACCTTGAGGGCGAAGTTTCTGGCCTTGTGCTGTACGATCCGAGGGGTGACAAGATACAGCGCCTTGAGCGTGTGTCTCCACTCATTCGCGCTGGCGATATTTACATACCGCCGCACGATCAGGCACCGTGGATAACTGATTGGTTGGGTGAGGTGTGCGGTTTCCCGCGCGCGCCGAACGATGACCGCGTGGATGCAATGAGCATGGCACTTGCTTATTTGCATGAGCTAAAGAGCGAGTTGGGAACGGTACATGCAATGCACCTCTTGTGATAGGATGTGTGCGATGGCGTTGGTTGTTGAGCTTAAAAAAGGCGAAGCGGTGAAGATAGGGAACCATGTGTTGCTGGTCTCAGCCACACGCGGGGCACGCCTTGTTCTTAACGCACCAAAGGAAATGAAAATCGAGCGGCTTGGGATTGTTGAGGTCAAGGATAATGAAGAAAAAACTGAAAGCGCGACCATCGTCAGAAAAGCTCTCCCCGCTGAAAAGCGTTGAGCCAACCGACTGGGACGATGCGGCACTAGGGAACTGGAGTTCAGAGAATCAAGCGTTGATGGATGCCCGCACGCTGAAGAGTTTATTCTTTGGCGAGGACTGGGTGTACATCACGGTGGATGCCTACGCACAACCATTGTCCACTGTGCCACTGCGCGTGTTTGCGCGTGAGAACACAGCGAACAACACAGATGCGTGGAAACCTGTATCTGAGCGCCATAAGCTTAATCAGATGCTCAAGAACCCAAACGAGTACCAAGACGGAACACAGTTCCTCTACTCGGTGATTGCGGATTACATCTTGGGCGGCAATGCGTTCTTCTTCTTTGCGCCAAAGTCAGGCTCCATGATCCCTGTAGGCTTCGAGCGGGTCTCGTACCAGTTTGAAGGCGGATTACCCAAAACATACTTAGTGACAAATGGTGTGGATGAGACGTTCACGGACAACAAACCCACGTCTTACAAAATCCAAGAGATCTGCCATGTGAAACGCCCGAACCCTGCGAGTGTTTTCTATGGCCTCTCGCCCTTTGTGCCTGCGCGCAAATCACTGCTCTTCAACCGTTACTCGCAAGAGTATCTGAACAGCTTTTATCTAAAGGGCGCGACCCCACAGTTCATCCTCTCGCTGGAGCGTGAGGCAAATGAGCTTTCAGCACAGCGGCTACTTAAATCAATGGAACAAGCCTACACAGGCCGCAGAAATCAGCGCCGCACAATGCTGCTCCCCAAGGGCGTGTCGATAACGACCGCTGAGAACAAGATCTCTGACCAGCAGCTCGTGGACCTGATAAACCTCAACCGTGAAACCATCCTCAACACCCTCCACATCCCAAAGCATGTGGTCGGTATGCAATCCGCAGGCTCGCTCGGGTCTGAGGAAGCGAAGATGGCGCTAAGATATTTTTGGGAGTCGGCAGTTCGCCCGACGGGTGATTCGATTGCCTCAGCGATGTCGAAGTATTTCCGTGAACAGAGATTGCTTGGTCAGAACGAAGAATTGCGCTTTGACTACTCGGGCGTGATGGCGTTGCAGGAGAACCTGGACGCCAAGGCAAACCTGTCCATCCAGATGCTCCAGTCACATACGCTTAACGAAGTGCGCGCAGCTTTGTGGCAGCTACCACCTGTGAACGGCGGTGATGCGCTCCCAGGCTCGAAGCCACCCGCGCTCCAGTCCATCCAGGTGAACCCCGAGGTTGTGGTGACACAGCCTGAGACACCGAACATCTCCCCTGCTGTCACGGAAGCCAAGGCACTCCTTGAGGTGCCTGAGCAGAACATGAAAGCACCCTACGATGTGATCGATTTCCAACCAACGCAGAAGATGGCCGAGAACGCAGAGCGTGGCCTCGAACTGAGACAAGAGTTCGGTCGCGGTGGAACGTCTGTTGGTGTTGCGCGTGCTGTGCAACTGAAGAACAGAGAAAACCTCTCGCCTGACACAGTGCGTCGGATGAGGTCATTCTTCGCACGCCATCAGCACGATAATCTGACTCAAGTTGACCCGCCGTCGAACGGCTACATTGCCCACCTTCTTTGGGGTGGTGATGAGGGTAGAAATTGGGCTGAGCGGATTGTTGCGCGCATGGAGCGCATCGACGAGATGGAAGATAACGAGGACTCGATCAAAGCACTCTCGCAAGATATCGAGGAAGCCTCCAAAAAGCCTGAGCCTGAGATGGTTCTTTGGGCACTCGACTTGTTCACGGACAGCGCCAAGATAGCGGCTAAGGGTGTGGACACTGTTTACCGCGCGAAGGGCGAGGACGAGGACCGGCTGAAAGAAATAATCGAGGAAGAACTCAAAAAGCTCCAAACAGACTATCTGGAGCGATATAACAAAGTTTTGGAACCAGCACTCGAAGACGGGTACCGCGTGCAAGCAGCGACCGTCTTTGACGCTCCTGCGCGCGAGTCCATCTTGGCGGCAATCGCAATAGACAAAGAAGGCCGTCTGGATTTCCTCAAGGCACGCGGCATTGCTTCTTTTGAAGGCATCAACAAGACAACCACCGACGAGGTGATGAGCATTGTTCTTGATGGCGTGAAAGAAGGCCGCACAACCGCTGAGACGATTGAGAACATCCGTGGTTACTTCACAGACAAGGCTGCGATGAGAGCGCGCCGCATTGCCAGGACAGAAACGCTGACGGCTATCTCTATGGGCCAAGCGTCAATGATGCGAACAGTGGCCAAAGCTGTTCCTGAGCTAAAGAAAATCTGGGTTACAATGGCTGATGACCGCGTGCGCGGGAGGAATCCAAGCGACACTGCTGACCATGTATCCCTTCACGGTGTAGAAAAGAATTGGAATGAGGAGTTTGAAGACCAACTCTCTTATCCGAGAGACCCGCGCGCACCGGCTAAGCATGCAGTGAACTGCCGTTGTACGATGGTCACGATTTTCCCACAGGATATTGATAAAGTCAGGCAAGATATCGCCAATCTTATGAAGGAGTGATGTGATGAATTTCCGCTTCAAAGCACTTGGCGCAAAGCCAAACGAGAACGATGTGGTCATTGAAGGGTATGCAAACTACTTTGCTAGAGATGCCTACAATGAGCGCATGGACCCGATGAGCGTTAAGCTCGAGCGCTACAAGAAAAACCCTATCCTGCTTTTCAACCACGATATGAACTACCCCATTGGCCGTGTTGTTGAGGTCACCCCTAAAGAAGACGGTTTGTACGTCAAGGCTGCGGTTTCTGGCGTGGACCATGATAAGGTGTCCTACGTCCGTGAACTCGTTAAGGACGGCACTCTTTGCACGTTTTCTGTCCGGTTCGCTGACGAGACAGTTGAGGAAGATCCGCAAACTGGTGGTAAGCTCATCAAGGATTGGGAATTGCAGGAGCTTTCGATCGTGAGCATCCCCGCGCAGCCCGACTCGACTTTTTCGCTCTCTAATTACAAATCTCTGAGGGATCTGCGTATGGACGTGTTGAAAGCCAAGGGCGCTATGGTGGCCGAGTATGTTCAAGGTCACATGGACAAGGTGGACGTTGAGAAATCTGAACTGCTCGAAAAGCTCATGCAGCTTTCTGGCTTGTCGGAAGTTGAGTTGAGCGAAACCCTCGCTGGCAACGTCACACCCGTTTCTGAATCCTTCATGGCCGCCTGCGCGGAAGTCCTTGGCTGCGACCTCCAGAAGCTCGACGAGTTGAATGGCCAGGACGTTGAGGCTGAGAAGTCCAAGCCCAAGGAAGAGGATAAAGAGAAGGCAGACAGCCCTGAGCTTCAGGCATGTGTCTCCGAGAAAATCCCAAAACTGATTCAAGAAGGATACGCACAAGATCAGGCAACCGCGATAGCCTACGATATGTGCGGTAAGAAGTCGGCCTGTGATTGCTCTAGCGAGGGAGGCGTCAAAGAGTTGGCCAACGAGAACCCAGTCTTGATGATCATGCAAAGCCAGCTTGAAATGCTCGGGTCGCTTAATGCTAAGATGGAAATGCTCATTAAGGCAGTCGAGGCAATGGCCGGATCGCAGCCGGAGCCGAAGCCAGAGCAACCAGTGGCTCAGGTGAGCGAAGCGTATGAAAAAATGATCTCTGATTATCAAGAACGCATTAAGGCTTTATTGGATTGAAATAAAAGTGTGCTATTTTGAGTCGAGGCAAGAAGCCAAAGACCTAGTTTGTTTTCCTTTGAAGGAAGGTACGTTTCATGGATAAGAAGCTCGAAGAAATGAAAGCAGAGTTGGATTCTAAGATTGCTGAGTTGGAGAAGATGAAGTCGGTTGGCATTTTGGGCCAAGCGAAAAGCACTTCTGACGAAGCTCGCTTGATGGGCGCTTTCGGCGCATCGTCACTTGAGAAGCTCATGAACACAAACGTCGCTGATGACCGTTTCGCTCACGTTGGCGAAAACGCTAAGGCAACAGTTCTGGCTATCAAGCGCGACCTCGACGTTTCCCGCGCTATCGGCCAAATCTTTCACGGCGCAGAACTCGACAGCGAAACACGTCATGGCCGCGTTAAGGGCGTTCTTGACAACAGCTTTGCTCGCGAAGTTGACCTCAAAGGCCGCTTGAAGGCATTCGGATCGACAGTTGTTGGCGCTGGTGATGAACTTGTTCCCACCCTTGTGGCTGCTAACTTTATTGAGGAATATGAACTACTTAAGAAGGTTCAAGGATTGTTCAAATCCCTAAATATGCCTTCGGCTACTTGGGAACTTCCACTCCAAACTAAGGTAACAACCGCACGTTTGGTTGGTGAAGGCGCTGCCGCTACCGAAGCAAATTTCGGTACTGACAAGGCGATCATGACCGCGAAAAAGTTCAACGAGTATTTCATCCTTCCAGAAGAGTTGGACGCTGATTCGGCAGCACCAATCCTGAGCCTCGCACGCTCGGAAGTTATTGAAGCTCAGGCACGCGCGATTGAGCGCGCAATCCTCGAAGGCGATATCACCGCTCCTCACATGGACAGCGACGTTCTTGGCGCTGACGACGCTCGTAAAGCTTGGAAGGGTCTTCGTAAAGCCGCTCTCGCAGCATCTTCGTCCGTTGACTTTGTTGGCGGCGGCGTAACAAAGCTCGGCCTCGACGCTATGCGTAAGAAGATGGGCAAGTACGGCGTTAACCCCGCTGAGCTTGTCTACCTTGTTGGCTCAAGCGCATACAGCCAAATGCTCAACATCGACGAAGTGACCTCGATCGACAAGATCGGCTCTGCTGCAACGATGGTCAAGGGCGCACTCAGCATGTATCGCGGTTCCCCAATCGTGGTCTCTGAGTTCATCCGCGAAGACCTCAACGACGCTGGTGTACACGGTGGCGCGACAACCAACCGCACCTACCTCTTGCTCGTCAACGCTAAGCGGTTCTACATTGGCCAAAGAGCGCCGATCAAGGTCATGGTGAAGCAAGACGCTCGTCCAGAGTACGATCGCTGGCAATTGGTCTCCTATCAACGCGCTGCGTTCGTAGGGCACAAGCAAGCGGGCGAAGCTCTGGCAGGCGGAGGCGTCTCCGCTGAGCGTTCAGTGATTATCGGTATCGACATCCTCTCCTAATCACCGATAATTGGGTAAGATGGGGGCGTAAGCCCCCTTTTTTTATGTCTGGAGCAATCCAATGAGCGTTATCAATTTACCATTGGTGCAATTCGGTGAGTTTCAGTCCATCACGATCTTTGATTTAGAGACGCGAGGACCGGGAACTTACCGTGTGCCGCTCCAAGTGCGGGGTAACTCGATCCTGAGTTCCTTGCTTGTCACGGAAATCGCAGTCGGAGCGACCATCAAGGTCAATTATTTCCAGACAACCTCTGGCAATGAGATACAAGAACGCTCCGAACTTGCAGGTCACTTGATTAAAACGCTTCCAAGCATGGATTCAGATACGATAATCGTCGCGCGAATGCACTTCAAGCCCGTCTGCGAAGTGGTGATTGAAGGCGGAAACGTCAATTTCGGCCTTATGGCGACGATGGTTTCTGCTTTTGCCTCAGATATCGAAAGCTCTCTGTTCCGTGACCAACAAGAGTTCGTAGGCTCAGAGCGCGGTATCCCGCTGATTACAGTCGATGACGAGACGGATAGTTTCAGATTTCTTCGTTCACGGAACGGTAAAATCATCACTTCAGAGAGCGAGGGTGAAGACTTTCATCTACAACACTCTGATACCGTGAATGATGGAGAAAAAAAGACGATTATCGCGCATGAATGCTACTCAAAGGCGCTTAAAATATCGCAAATCTTTGTCAGCGCCTTGGGTGACTTTAAGTTTGATATCCGCGTCAACGGGAGACTCACTTCCGTATTGAGAACTTCTGACAAGTGTCCGAATGGTATTTTAACTTTGACTCCATTTAAGATCGCATCGAAGGGTTCTCTTGTTACAATCGACGCAGAGCGGCTCACTGGATCTGGTTTTTCAAACTGTGATGTGTCGTTGAGTGGGTATGAATTTATCAAAGAGGTCTTGGAAGATATGTCGAGCCTTACAAAGATTGTTTTCAATAGGTCTGGTGCGCTTATCATGCCATTCAAGGCCGTTGCATGGGTGGATGACAACTCCGTAACACTTGCTGACGCGGATGATATCGGCGTTGCTGATTTTGCAGGAGTTACTCAAGACGGAATTTCTCATCTTGGATATGGAAAAATCCATAAACTCGGTGAAGTTCCAAGCGCTCTTGTTGGTCTTGGGGCGATTGCGGGGCAGCCTG
>CAYGWT010000276.1:0-1735 GCA_964353625.1 uncultured Candidatus Bathyarchaeia archaeon
TAGCCAACTATGAGGATCATGTGCGTAAGGCCATGGAGACCCCACCAAAGCGCACCTCGAACATCAATGTCTTCATGCATATTCTAGGGTACTTCTCCAAGGAGCTCTCAAAGAACGAGAAGCAATTCTTCCTAGAAACCCTTGAATTGTATCGGGAAGGAAGAGTGCCTTTCACATCGGCTCTGAGCTTGACCAAATCTTGGGCAGTCAGATTTCGAAACCAGTACTTGCTGAACCAGTCATTCTTTGATCCCTATCCTAACGATTTGATGGAATGGAGCGATGCGGGAAGACCGATCGAACTCTGAAGCTATTTTGCGTCCCGTGCTATCTCGATTCCGATCTCGTTCCGCCGCATGAAACCGAGTGTCCAGGGCGAATTGTACCTCATCAGGAAGGGTTCACCCACCGTGGCAGTTCCACTCTTCTGTAACGCTGAGAGAAGGCGGGATTTGACTTCACCCACGGATTTCCTCCTAGCGTAGCCCTTGAACCGTATCACTGCCAATCTCCTTGCCGGTATTCTCTGGATCCTTATTCAGGAGTCTAACGGCTCAGGGATCTCTTCTAATTTGTATTTCAGAGGCATCACAAAGGAGAAAGAGCGGGTATCAGAAATTACTGGGGCTGTCATCTCAATCTTCTGGGAGGTTATCACTGGTGCGGTCATCGACAGTTTCTTCCGCGTACGGTTCTCGCCAGAGATGTAACTGAACAATCTCCCAAAGGCCGAGTTGTCCCCCTGTCCAGTAACTGACGCCAGTATCAGCTCCGGGTATTCTCGAAACTCAACCTCGCCTGTCCGCCCTGCTTCCTCGTAACGGGCTATCTCGACCATGCTTCAAACCAAACCAAGCCAGCACTCTCAATCACTTATTCCTTGTGAAGGCAGTGCTTTTCCATGGCAGCTCAGGATCTTTGTTCAGTCACACACTCATTCTCAAGAACTTACAGCCCTAGTTCGGCCGATGATGAGTCTTTCAGTCACGTGTTCGATCTGCTTACTGTCAGGTTCAGTACGATTTCGGCAATGTCATTTCCGTACTCGCCTATCCTCTTCAGGCTCTCTAGGATTAGTCTCAAACCGGCGATGTCCTCTGGCGATAGGTTCTGCTTGTAGATCTGCTTCTCTATCTCTGATGCAAGCGCATCAGCTCGGTCTTGTCTCGCTAGGACACTGTCCGCCATCGAATAGTCGCTTTCGAAGAGTGACTGCGATGCCATCTGAAATTGCAGGCTGACAAAATGGCTCAGTTCTTTCATGCGGCCTGCAAGTCTCGGCGTCAACGCTTTTTGAAGTTCACTGGCGTGTTCTGCGATTCTAGCGGAATGATCTGCGATTCTCTCAACGCTTTTTGTTATCAATCTACGGCCGAGACAATCTCGAGGTGAGTTCAACCCTATCTCTTTCATGAGTCGCGGGTTCTCGACAGCCTGCTTCAGTAGACGTACGATATAGAAACCGAAACGGTCGACCTCATCATCGCTTTTCAGTACCTGAGCCGCGAGATCATGCTTGTCCTCACAGAGCGCTGTAATCGAGTCTTTGTGCATCTGACCGGCAATCGTGATCATTCTGCGTAGAGCGCTTTCGGCTGATAGTTCCGGATAACTGAGCAGGACTTGTAGCGTCATTTCGGTTGAAGATTCGGAGACTATCTCTGTACCAACTAGTTTCGTTCTCACTAGTTCTCTCACAATGTCCCTCATTTTTGGAGACATTGTCGAGCCTGTG